>NZ_JAAGPQ010000029.1:0-87118 GCF_017104985.1 Paraburkholderia sp. Ac-20342
TGAGGCGGTTCGGCCGGTGGCGGCGGTTCGGCCGGCATGCGCCGCGCCGCGCCCGCAAGCCCGTCGTCTGACGGATAAGCAAATGGATCGGGCGGCGCATCGGCCAGCGTTGGTTCCTGATCTCGCGGCAGCGGCGCAGTGAAGCCGCCGGTGGGCAGTTCGGGTTCGCTGGCGCGACGGGTAGGAGAGGTCGGGGCGGTCGGGGCGGTGGACGGCGCGTTTTCGCCGCTGTCGAGCGGTAGCGGTGCGAGCTGCATGCTGTCCGCGTGATGACGCAGACGGCTATCGAGCGTGCTGCCGGACGCGGAGGCCCACGAGTCCCGCGCTTCGGCGCCGGGGTTTGTCTCAGGTGCGCCGGCCAGCGCCTCGATGGCCGACGCGGCGACCGGTCTGGCGGTGGAGAGGTCGCCGCCCCCGCTGACGTCGAACAGACTGCCCGAGGCGTCGAACACTTCCTGGCAATGTCCGCAGCGCACGAGGCCGCGGCGCTGCGCAAGCTGTGCCGGTTGCAGACGGAAGACGGTTTCGCAGAAGGGGCAACGCGTCGCCAGGAGCATATCGAGCCGTTGAGCCTGAGGCCGTTGGTTTGACAATACGCCTTATTCTAATGGCTTTCGCGGCGCGTTCCGGCGAGGCATACCCAGCCCTCGTGTTCGCGCCATACGCCGATATCGATCCAGCGCGCGTAGACCTGCGCGACTTCGTCCGCCTGGCGCGCGAGAATGCCCGACAGCGCGATGCGCCCGCCCGGCTTCACCTTCGACGCGAGCATCGACGCCATCAATTTCAGCGGATTGGACAGGATATTGGCGACCACGACGTCGAACTCGCCGGCGGGACACGCGTCGGGCAAGCCGTAGGTCACTTCGGCGTGGTTGCGCTCGCTGTTGTGGCGCGCCGACTCGACCGCCTGCGGATCGATGTCGATGCCGGTCACCGGATTCGCGCCGCACTTCTTCGCGAGAATCGCCAGAATGCCGGAGCCGCAGCCGTAGTCGAGCACCGACTGGCCGGCCTTGACCGACTGCTCGATCCACTCCATGCACAGGCGCGTGGTCGGATGGCTGCCGGTGCCGAACGCGAGGCCCGGGTCCAGTTCGAGCACGAGCGCGTCGGGGTCCGGTGCATCGTGCCAGGACGGCACGACCCAGATGCGCTCGCCGATCTGGATCGGATCGAACTGCGACTGCGTGAGCCGCACCCAATCCTGCTCCTCGACTTCGCGCACGCTGAACGACGGCGCCGCGTCGAGGCCGATTTCATTGGCCGCCGCGGTCAGCAGCACGGCCGGCTCGTGTTCCGGCGCGAGCAGCGCGATCACGCGCGAGCGCTGCCAGGCCGTGCGATCCGGCGTGAGACCGGGTTCGCCGAAGAGCGGCTGCTCGTCGGGCGTATCGGCGTCGGCGTCTTCGACCGAGACCGACAGCGCACCCAGGTCGAGCAGCGCGTCGGAGAGTTCCTCGGCGTGCTCGTGCGCCAGTTCGGCGACCAGTTCACGATAGCTCATGACTTACGCTTCTTCCGGCGCGACCTGCTGACGCGCGGCCAACCGGTTTTCGAGGTAGTGAATGCTCGTGCCGCCCTCGACGAACTTCGCGTCGAGCATCAGTTCACGGTGCAGCGGGATGTTGGTCTGAATGCCTTCGACCACCATTTCCGACAGCGCGATACGCATGCGCATGATCGCCTGCTCGCGCGTCGCGCCGTACGCGATCAGCTTGCCGATCATCGAATCGTAGTTCGGCGGCACGAAATACCCATTGTAGGCGTGCGAGTCGACGCGGATGCCGGGGCCGCCCGGCATGTGCCACGAGGTCAGGCGTCCCGGCGACGGCGTGAACTTGAACGGATCTTCGGCGTTGATGCGGCACTCGATCGCATGGCCGCGGAACTGGATGTCGCGCTGACGGAGCACGAGCTTCTCGCCGGCTGCGATGCGGATCTGCTCCTGTACGATGTCGACGCCGGTGATGAGTTCCGTGACCGGGTGCTCGACCTGCACGCGTGTGTTCATCTCGATGAAGTAGAACTCGCCGTTCTCGTAGAGGAACTCGAAGGTGCCCGCGCCGAGGTAGCCCATCTTCTTGCAGGCGTCGGCGCAACGATCGCCGATCCGCTCGATCAGGCGGCGCGCGATGCCGGGCGCCGGCGCTTCCTCGATCACTTTCTGGTGGCGGCGCTGCATCGAGCAGTCGCGCTCGCCGAGCCACAGCGCGTTCCTGAACGAGTCCGACAGCACCTGGATTTCGATGTGCCGCGGGTTCTCGAGGAATTTCTCCATGTAGACCTGCGGGTTGCCGAACGCGCGGCCGGCTTCCTCGCGGGTCATGTTGACCGCGTTGACGAGTGCCGCTTCCGTGTGGACCACGCGCATGCCGCGTCCGCCGCCGCCGCCCGCCGCCTTGATGATGACCGGATAGCCGATCTGGCGGGCGATTTTCACGATCTCCTTCGGATCGTCCGGCAGCGCGCCTTCCGAGCCCGGCACGCACGGCACGCCGGTCTTGATCATGGTCTGCTTGGCGGTGACCTTGTCGCCCATCATGCGGATCGTTTCCGGACGCGGGCCGATGAAGGTGAAGCCGGACTGCTCGACGCGCTCGGCGAAGTCGGCGTTCTCCGAGAGGAAGCCGTAGCCGGGGTGGATCGCTTCGGCGTCGGTGACTTCGGCCGCGCTGATGAGCGCGGGCATGTTCAGATAGCTCAGATTCGAAGGCGCCGGGCCGATGCAGACCGCCTCGTCGGCGAGCTTCACGTACTTGGCTTCCTTGTCGGCTTCCGAATAGACGACGACCGTCTTGACGCCGAGCTCGCGGCAGGCGCGCTGGATACGGAGCGCGATCTCGCCGCGATTGGCAATGAGGATTTTTTCAAACATAGCGGGTTTTCGACTCATCAATGGGCGCCGGGTCGGTCATGACGCCGGCTGCCGCAGAGGATCGGTCGCGCGCCTCGGAACGGGCGGCGCGCGGGCGGCGAATGGTGCGTGCCGCGTTAGCCGACCACGAACAGCGGTTGGCCGTATTCGACCGCCTGGCCGTTTTCGACGAGGATTTCCTTGACCACGCCGGACTTGTCCGATTCGATCTCGTTCAAGAGCTTCATCGCTTCGATGATGCAGATGGTCTGGCCTTCCTTGACCGTGTCGCCGACCTGCACGAACGGATCGGCGCCCGGCGACGGCGCGCGGTAGAACGTGCCGACCATCGGCGACGTCACGACGTGACCCTGCGGCGCGGCGGCTGCCGGTGCCGCCGCGGCGGCTGCCGTGGCGGCCGACGCTTCGCCCGCCGCGGCCGGTGCCGGCGGCGCGAATTGCGGAGCCGCGTACGAGGCGGACGGTTGCACGTAAACCGGCGGCGCATTCTTGACGATGCGGACCTTGCCTTCGCCCTCGGTTACTTCGAGTTCGGAGATGCCGGACTCCGAGACGAGGTCGATCAGAGTTTTGAGTTTACGTAGATCCATCAGGTTGCCCCTTTCAATGCGTAGTGTGCCGGCCCGTGCAAGCGCAGTAGCCGGCTCAAATTGGACGTGTTTGGATTCAGCCGCGCGGCGAGCCGGCCGCGAGCCGGTCGAGCGCGAATTCGAGTGCGTACAGATACCCCTTCCAGCCAAAGCCGTAAATCACGCTTTCAGCCAGGTCGGAGAAATACGAGTGATGCCTGAACGGTTCGCGGCGATGCACGTTCGACAGATGAATCTCGACGAACGGGATGCCGACCCCCGCCAGTGCGTCCCGAATCGCCACGCTCGTGTGCGTGTACGCGGCGGGATTGATCAGGATGAAATCGGTTTTTTCCGCACGGGCCGACTGGATGCGGTCGACCAGCGCGCCTTCGTGATTGCTCTGGAACGACGCCAGCTCGACGCCTGCGTCGGCTGCGCGGTCTGCCAGCGCCTGATCGATCTGCGGCAGGGTCACGTGACCGTAGACCTCGGATTCCCGGGTGCCGAGAAGGGTGAGGTTAGGTCCGTGCAGTACCAGCAGTCGCGTCATGGTCGCTTCTTTTTCCGTGGAATTGCGCGCACTTTAGCGCTGATTAGAGAAACTTGTCTAGTTTCGCGCGCGTACGGAGCGCTTGCCGGCGCGGCGCGTCACCGCGTGGCGGACTCATCTTCACTCAAATCCACGGGATTCTCGCGCATTTTTACTCGTTCCGCGCGAAATCGGGTACTAAAAGGCGGCAGCAAAAGAAACCGGGAATTTACAGCGTATCGAGCGTCTGACGGAGCGCCTTGGGGTCGATCTGTCCCAATTTTGTCGAGCGGATGTTGCCTTTTGCGTCGATCACGACGGTAAACGGCAAGCCGCCCGCGTTGTTGCCGAAGGCGCGCGCAAGGTCGGCGCCGCCGAAACCGGTCACGTAGATCGGATAGGCCACCTTGACCTTCTGCAGGAACGCCTCGATGTTCTTTTCCGAGTCGACGCCCAAGCCGACGAACTGGATGCCTTTCTTCTGGTACTCGCGCTGAATCTGCGACAGCTCGGGCATTTCCTCGACGCACGGCCCGCACCACGAGGCCCAGAAGTTGACGACGACCGGGTGTCCCTTGAGCAGGCTCAGCGACTGCGGCTTGCCGTCGACGCTCGTGACCGGCGCGGCCCACAACTGCTCGACCGCGCTCCGAGGCGTGTCGGACTGCGCGCCGCCCTGCGCCGCGTACGCGGCGTCGGCATCGCGATTGAACCAGTGATTGGCCAGCACTCCGCCGCCCGCGGCGACCAGCGCGACCACCGCGCTTGCCAGAATCCGTCTCGTGTTCATTGTCGCTCTGCTTTGTTTCAGTTCAGTTGGTGAAGGAGGTGATTGCGCCGTCGTCGAGCAGCGCCTGCACGGCCTGCAGATTGGCCCGTGCCGTGCGGCCGCGCGCATCGGCGCGTACCGCGCCGCGCAGATCGTCGGTTTCGTACAGCGCGACGTGGATGCCGACCGGCTCCGCGTCGCGCTCGTCCGCGGGGCGCCAGAGGAAGCTCAGTGTTTCGACGTAGCCGCGGCCCGCGAAATGCCGCGTTTCCGACACGTCGTACTGGACGTTCGCGTTCAGCAGATGAATCGCGACTTCCTTCGGGTTGTCGCAGAACACTTGCAGATGCACGTCCGAATGTTCGCCGGCCGTGCCGCCGAGCACCGCGCCGGTCAGATACGGATTGAACGGCGCGAGCCGCTCCATCCAGTCGACCGCGATCACGCGCAGCCGCCGCAGCAGCGCCGGCTGACTGTCGCCCTGAAACAGCGATTGATACTCGCGGATTTCCGCTTCGATCTGATCGTTGTCCGGCAGCCATTCGCCGGCAACACGACTCTCGCCGACGACCTGCCGGGCCGCTTTGCGTTTCGCGGTGGCGTAGTCCAGACCGTCTTCGGCAATCATGCGGGCAGCCGCGATGGCGATTTCCTCGCGCACGCGCTGCGGATCGAAATGTGATTTGCGGACCATCCGTCCATGATACTAGATCGAGGTTGGCGACGCGGTTCGGCGGGGCGCGGCGAACCGGCTGCGCGAGCCGCGTCGGTTACAATAGGCGTCCTTTGCAGACGGTCGTTCCGGCCGTCCTGCGGCACTCCCATCCCTCGCAAAAAAACGCCCGCGCGGCACGACAGGCTTATGCACATCCACATCCTCGGCATCTGCGGCACCTTCATGGGCGGTCTCGCGGTGCTCGCGCGCAACGCGGGCCACACGGTGACCGGCTGCGACGCCGGCGTCTATCCGCCGATGAGCACGCAGCTCGAGGCGCAAGGCATCGGCTTGATCGAGGGTTACGACGCGGACCAGCTGAACGGCCTGAATGCGGACCTGTTCGTGATCGGCAACGTGGTCTCGCGCGGTAATCCGCTGATGGAAGCGATTCTCGACCGTGGCCTGCCGTACGTGTCCGGTCCGCAATGGCTCGGCGAGCACGTGCTGAACGGCAAGTGGGTGCTGGCGGTGGCCGGCACCCACGGCAAGACCACCACGAGTTCGATGCTGACCTGGCTGCTCGAAGACGCGGGCCTGAACCCCGGTTTCCTGATCGGCGGCGTGCCGCTCAATTTCGGCGTGTCGGCGCGGCTCACCGATTCGAGCTTCTTCGTGATAGAAGCCGACGAATACGACACCGCGTTCTTCGACAAACGCTCGAAGTTCGTCCATTACCGCCCCAAAACGGCGGTGCTGAACAATCTCGAATTCGATCACGCCGACATCTTCCCCGATCTCGCCGCGATCGAAACGCAGTTCCATCATCTGATCCGCACGGTGCCGGGCCTCGGGCGCGTCGTCACGAACGGCCGCGAGGACGCGCTCGAACGCGTGCTCACGCGCGGCTGCTGGAGCGAGGTCGAGCGCTTCGGCGTGCAGGGCGGCTGGGACATGCAGCCGGCCGAACAGGGCGTGCCCGTCGACGAGCGCTTCGCCGTCTATCACAACGGCGAGCGCGTCGGCGTGGTCGACTGGCAGGTGCAGGGCGAGCACAACCGCATGAACGCGCTGGCCGCGATCGCCGCCGCGCGCCACGTCGGTGTGCCGCCCGCGCAGGCCGCGAAGTCGCTGTCGGGCTTTCGCAACGTGAAGCGCCGCATGGAAGTGCGCGGCAGCGTCGACGGCGTGACCGTGTACGACGACTTCGCGCACCACCCGACCGCGATCGAGACGACGGTGGCCGGCTTGCGCGCGCGCGTCGGCCGCGACAACACGCGGATTCTCGCGGTGCTCGAACCGCGCTCGAACACGATGAAGCTCGGCGTCATGAAAGCGCAACTGCCGGCGAGTCTCGCCGACGCCGACCTCGTGTTCGGCTACGGCGCGCCGGCCGGCCGCGACGCGCTCGGCTGGAATCTAGGCGAAGCGCTCGCGCCGCTTGGCGGCAAGGCGCAGGCATTCGCCGATCTCGACGCGCTCGTCAAAGCGGTGGTTCACGCCGCGCGCCCCGGCGATCAGGTGCTCGTGATGAGCAACGGCGGCTTCGGCGGCGTGCATCAGAAGCTGCTCGACGGCCTTGCCGCGCGAGGCGCGGCGTGATTCTCTATCTGCACGGTTTCCGTTCGTCGCCGAATTCGTTCAAGGCGCGCGTCATGGCGGCGCGGCTTGCCGAGCTGGGCCGCAGCGACGAATGGTGCTGTCCGATGCTGCCGGTGTCGCCGCTGGAAACGGTCGCGCTCGTCGAGTCGCTGGTGGCCGAGGCCCGCGCGAAGGGCGCGATGGCATCCGCCGCGAAGCCGGTGACGGTGATCGGCAGCTCGCTCGGCGGCTATTTCGCCACGCACCTCGCCGAAAAGCACGGCTGGCCGGCCGTGCTGCTGAACCCGGCGGTCGTGCCGCAGCGCGATCTGAGCGCCTATCTCGGCGAGCAGCCGTTGTGGCACGGCGGCGGCAGCATCGTCGTCGAGCCGCATCATCTGGATGAGTTGCGTGCGCTCGGCATCACGTCGATCACGCGGCCCGAACGCTATTATTTGATGGTCGCCACCGGCGACGAGGTGCTCGACTACCGCGAAATGCTCGCGCACTATCCGGGCGCGCGCACAAAGCTGATCGAAGGCAGCGACCACGCGATCAGCGAGTTCGCGCAATACGTCGACGACGTGCTGGCGTTTTGCGACGCCAGCCACGTCGAGCCGCCGGCGCCGCGTGAGGCGGCCTGAATTGACCCCGCGGGCGCGCGTATCGCGCCGCGGACCACTACCACGAACACGTTGCCGTGCCGCGCACGCAGTGACCGATCGCAGAACGGGATCGGGCGCGCCGGCAGATGCAAGTCAGAACGAGAGTATTGAGTGAACGTTTTCTTCGAGGAATCGGGCAGTTTCAAGGCCGGCAGCGTGCTGTCGCGCCAGGGCGATGCGTTTCAGGTCGAGTTGCCGGGCGGGCGGCGCGCGAAGGTGCGCGCGAAGGACGTGCTGATCGAATTCGAGAAGCCGGCCGCGGCCGAATTGATGCAGCAGGCCGACGCGCTCGCGCAGGAGATCGATCTCGATTTCCTGTGGGAATGCGCGCCTGAGGACGAATTCCCGTTCGCGACGCTCGGCGCCGAGTATTTCGGCGAGAGCTTCGGCGCGGCCGAACGCGCGGCGCTCGTGCTGCGCATGCATGGCTCGCCGGTGTATTTCCGCCGCAAGGGCCGCGGCATGTATCAGCGCGCGCCGCAGGAGCAGTTGAAGATGGCGCTCGCGGGTCTCGAACGCAAGCGCCAGCAGGCGCTCGTGCAGGCACAGTACGAAGACGAGCTGAAGGAAGGCCGTCTGCCGGAAGCGTTTACCGGCAACAAGGCGCTTGCGCTGCTCACGAAGCCCGACAAGAACACGATCGAATACAAGGCGCTCGAAGGCGCCGCGGCCGCGCGCGGCATTTCGCAGGCGCGCCTGTTGCTCGAATGCGGCGCGATCGCTTCGCCGCGTGCGCTGCACGAAGCGAAATTCCTCTCCGAGTTTTTCCCGCACGGCACCGGTTTCCCGGCGGTCGCCGCCGCGAACGTGCCCGACGATCTGCCGCAGGCCGACGTCGAAGCGTTCTCGATCGACGACATCACGACCACCGAAATCGACGACGCGTTCTCGGTCGAGCATCTGGCCGACGGCCGCGTGCGCATCGGCGTGCACATCGCCGCGCCGGCGCTCGGCATCCAGCGCGGCGACGAGGTCGACGCGATCGCGCGCGCGCGGCTCTCCACCGTCTATATGCCCGGCGACAAGATCACGATGCTGCCCGACAGCGTGGTCGAAACTTTTACGCTCGGCGAGGGCGACTATCGGCCGGCGCTGTCGCTGTATGTGATCGTCAATCGCGAGACGCAGGAGATCGTCGCGAGCGAAACGCGCGCCGAGCGCGTGTTCGTGAAGAACAACCTGCGCCACAACACGCTCGACGAAGTCGTCACCGAAGACGCGCTGGCCGAAGGCACGGGCGAGTATCCGCATAAGGACGACATCGCGGTGCTGTGGCCGTTCGCCCAGGCGCTGTTCGAAAAGCGCCAGGCCGCGCGCGCCGGCTATGGCTTGCGCCGCGAAGTGCAGCGCAATACCGATTTCAATTTCTACGTCGACGGCGAGCATGTCACGATCACGCCGCGCCGGCGCGGCTCGCCGCTCGACACGATCGTCGCCGAACTGGCGATTCTCGCGAACTCGTCGTGGGGCGCGTTCCTGCACGATCACGGCGTGCCGGGCATCTATCGCACGCAGCGCGCGTTCGGCGCGCCGAGCGGCCCGAAGCGCACGCGCATGCAGACCAACGCCGCGCCGCACGAAGGGCTCGGCGTCACGCAGTACGCGTGGAGCACCTCGCCGCTGCGCCGCTACGTCGACCTCGTGAACCAGTGGCAACTGATCGCCTGCGTACAGCACGGCGTGACCGCGAAGCTGGCCGCGCCGTTCAAGCCGAAAGACGCCGATCTGTTCGCGGTCGTGCAGGGCTTCGACGACACCTACACCGCGTACGCCGATTACCAGCGCCGCATGGAGTACTTCTGGTGTCTGCGCTGGCTCAAGCAGGAGAACCGCAAGCAGGTGGTGGCGTCGGTCGTGAAGGGCGATCTCGTGCGTCTCGAAGAAATTCCGCTGCTGCTGCATGTGCCGGGCCTCGGCGTGCATGCGCGCGGCACGCGTTTGCAGATGGAAGTCATGTCGATCGACGAGTTGACGATCGAAGCGTCGGTGCGTCTATTGCACGTGCTCGATGCGCCGACCGTGACGAGCGGCGCGGAAGCCGACGAAGCGGACGAGGGCGAGGAAGAACTGCTCGACACCGCCGACGATAGCGCCGCAAGCGAAGCCGAGGCCGAAGCCGAAGCGGGGCTCCCGGACGACAACCCCAACGGCGAGTCCGCGTCGGCCGAGGCAAACGGCGACGAGAACAACAATGGAAGCGACGGCGCAGCCAACCCCACGGACGCCGAACAACACCTCACGGAGCCGGGACGATGAGCGGCAATCAGACGCGCGACCGCTACGCGGTCATCGGCAACCCTATCGGCCATAGCAAGTCGCCGTTCATCCACGGACGCTTCGCGGCGCAAACCGGCGAGCCGATCGACTACGGTCCTCTGCTCGCCCCGGTCGATGCGTTCGTGCCGCACGTGCGCGCGTTCATCGAGGCGGGCGGGCGCGGTCTGAACGTGACCGTGCCGTTCAAGCTCGACGCGCATGCGTTCGCGACCACGCTATCGCCGCGCGCGGCGGCGTCCGGCGCCGTGAACACGCTGCGCGTCGACGCGGATGGCATCTACGGCGACAACACCGACGGCTTCGGCCTCGTGCGCGACATCGAGGTCAATCTCGGCGTGCCGCTGAAGGGCGCGCGCATCCTGCTGCTCGGCGCGGGCGGCGCGGCGCGCGGCGTCGTGCTGCCGATGCTCGACCGCGCGCCGCACACGCTGACGATCGTCAATCGCACGGCGGAAAAGGCCGAGGCGCTGGTCGAGCAGTTCACACAGGCCGCGCGCGACGCGCACTGCAATCTGGCGGGCGGCAGCGCGCGCGCGATCGAAGCGGGCCAGTACGACGTGATCGTCAACGCGACGGCGGGTAGCCTCGACGCGTCGCTGCCCGAGTGCGACGACCGCGCGTTCGGCAACGGCACGCTTGCCTACGACATGATGTACGGCGCGCATCCGACGGTCTTCATGGCGCACGCGGCGAAGCTCGGCGCGCGCGGCGCGGACGGTCTCGGCATGCTGGTCGAGCAGGCCGCCGAATCGTTTTACGTGTGGCGCGGCGTGCGTCCGGACGGCGCGCCGGTGCTCGCCGAATTGCGCGCGCTGCTGACGGCGTCGTCTCCCGCCTGAGCGCGATGACGGCGACGCGGCGCGTGAGCGGTTCGCGGGGCCAGTCCGGCCTGCTGCGCTGGCTCGCCTGGCTGATCGCCGTGTTTGCGATCGCCTGGCTCGCGACGCAGGCGTTCTACTTTGCGCAGATCGCGGTCTGGAACGTCGTCGATCCGCGTTCGACGGCCTTCATGCGCTCGGACGCGTGGCGTCTGTCGCAGGATCGGCCGGACCTCTCGGTGCAGCGCAGCTGGGTGCCGTACGAGCAGATTTCGCGCAATCTGAAGCGCGCGATCATCGCCTCCGAAGACGCGAACTTCGTCAACAACAACGGCTACGAAACCGACGCGATTCTGCAGGCGTGGGAGCGCAACAAGGCGAAGGGCCGCATCGTGCGCGGCGGCTCGACGATCACGCAGCAGCTCGCGCGCAACCTGTTTCTGTCGCGCGAGAAGAGTTACATCCGCAAGGGGCAGGAGCTCATCATCACGTGGATGCTCGAAACGCTGATGGACAAGCAGCGCATCTTCGAGATCTATCTGAATTCGGTCGAATGGGGCAACGGCGTGTATGGCGCCGAGGCCGCCGCGCAGTACTACTACAAGACCTCGGCGAGCAAGCTCACGGCCGCGCAGTCGGCGCGGCTCGCCGTGATGCTGCCGAATCCCCGATATTTCGACGAGCACCGCAATTCCGCCTATCTCGCGCAGCGCTCGCGCGTGATCGCGCGACGCATGGGCTCCGCCGAATTGCCCGAGTGAATCGCCGCGCGCCACTCGTGCGCGAGCGCCCCAAACCCTGTTTTCCCGCAGTCTGAAGCCCGCCGCGCGCGGGCTTTTTTGCGCCTGAAACCCACGCGTGCCAGGCATCGCTAAACACTTGATTGGCAACTAAAATCTCATTATTTGGACTCAACATTCACATATTGGTGATTCCAGAAAGTCGCCCTACAATCCAGCTCAACATGCACCGCGATCCGGAACGCTCAGCGCTCCGGCCACGCCGGTAGCAACAGCAAAAAACTGGAGACGAGGCTCACCATGCAAAGACCGCATCCTTGCGGCGTCGCAGGCATTCCTGCCGCGCACATCCCCGTCCTGTTCTCCAGTCCCGCGCGCTAAGCGCAACACCATCGAAAGCGAATCGCCATGAACAAAGCGATGCCTACCCACGCCGTCAACGTGTCCGAGGACGATCCCGCCGCGAGCGCCACGCCGCGCAAGGCCGACGCGGTCGGCGTTGCCGCCACCGCCAGCGTTGCCGCGAAAGCGTCGCGTCCCGTCGCGCGGCCGGGCACTGTCGACGGACTCGGGCTGCCCGTCACGCTGCTGGAGATCACGCCGCAGCAGGCCGGCACGCAGACGCTCCTGCGCGGGCTCGCGATTCTCGAAGCGGCCGCCGCCGGCGTGCGCGATCTGCGCAGCTTCGGCGCCGCGCTCGGCACGACGCGCAGCACCACGCACCGGCTCGTCAGCAGTCTCGTGCAGGCGCGCTATCTGCGGCAGGTGCAGGGCGGCTATCTGCTCGGGCCGAAGCTGATCGAGCTCGGCACGATCGCGCTCGAACAGATGCCGCTGACCGCCGTCGCGCGTCCGCATCTGGAATCGCTCGCCGAGCAGACGCTCGACACGATCCACCTCGGCGTGCGCGACGGCGACGACGTGCTGTACATCGACAAGATTCCCGGCACGCGCGGCCTCGAAATGCGCTCGCGCGTCGGCCATCGCATGCCGCTCGCGTCGACCGGCATCGGCAAGGCGATGATGCTCGACCTTGGCCCCGACGCGTGGCAGTCGCTGTTCGACGCGTCGCGCCGCGCGCTCGCGGGCGTCAGCTTCAAGCCCGACAACCGCCCCGACGCGCCGACCTTCCTGCAACGCATGACCCACTACGCGGCCGGCGGCTACACCTTCGATCTCGAAGAAAACGAAGCGGCGATCCGCTGCGTCGCGGCGCCGGTGCGCGACGCGTCGGGGGCGATCGTCGCGGCGCTGTCGGTGGCGAGCACGATTCCGTACATGCCGCTCGAACGCATGGACGAACTGATTTCGGTCGTGCAGCGCGAGGCGCGCGCGATCTCGGAAGAACTCGGTTGGCGCGCTCCGCAACCGGCAACCCGCAGGATCAAGCGATGACACGAGCGGGCACCGCCACCGTGGCGAACCACGAACGCGCCGTCGATAGCGGCATCGATAGCGGCGCCGACGCCATCGACTTCGCGCGCGCCGCGCTGATCGCGCTCGACTGGGGCACGACGTCGCTGCGTGCCTATCTGTACGACGCGCAGGGCCGCGTGCTGGCGACGTGTGCATCGACGGCCGGCATCATGAATCTGCCGCGCAGCGCGGCCGAAGGCGGCTTCGACGCCGCCTTCGACGATGCCTGCGGCGCCTGGCTCGCGCGTGCGAGCGGCGTGCCGGTGATCGCGGCGGGCATGGTCGGCAGCGCGCAAGGCTGGCTCGAAGCGCCGTACGTCGATACGCCCGCCAACGCCGACGCGCTCGTGGCCGGCATCGTCCGCGTGAAGGCGGCCAATGGCGCGACGCTGCATATCGTGCCGGGCGTGTTGCAGCGCGGCGATCTGCCCAACGTGATGCGCGGCGAGGAGACGCAGATTGTCGGCGCGCTCAGCGAAGACGCGGGCGCCGCGAACGACGCGGCCGGCGATGCGGCTAACACCGTGGCCAACACCGCGGCCAACCCCGCTCGCTCGCTGATTGGCCTGCCCGGCACGCACGCGAAATGGGCGGTCGTGCAGGCGGGACGCATCGAGCACTTCCATACGTTCATGACGGGCGAGGTATTCGCCGCGCTGCGCGAGCACACGATCCTCGGCCGCACGATGGTGACGCCCGACCGTCCGGATACCGAAGCATTCCTGCGCGGCGTGAGCATCGCGCGCGAAAACGGCCAAGCCGGCCTGCTCGCGACCGTGTTCAGTACGCGCACGCTCGGCCTCACCGCTCAGTTGCCGAGCGAAGCGCAGCCCGACTATCTCTCGGGCCTGCTGATCGGGCACGAGCTGGCCGGCCTCGACGCGGTGCTCGCGCAGCAGCAGGATTCGCTCGCGCGCCAGAGTCTGCGGCTGATCGGCAACGAGGCGCTGTGCGAGCGCTATCGCCTCGCGCTCGCGCAATTCGGCTGTCAGCGGGCGCAACTGGTCAAACATGCAACCGAGCGCGGCCTGTGGCGCGTCGCGAGCGAGGCGGGGCTCGTCGATCCGTCCGCCCGCGCTTCAAGTGTATCGAGCGCAGGCTAACGGGACGACCGACCGGCGACGCGACCGCACATTCAACAAGGAACCGACATGCAACCCCACATCAACCTGCCCGCGCCGTACATGCCGCACGCGGGACTGATCGCCGCGTTCGAAGCCTGTCCGCTGATCGCGATCCTGCGCGGCGTGACGCCCGCCGATGCGGCCGATCACGGCCAGGCGCTCTACGAAGCCGGTTTTCGCATCGTCGAAGTGCCGCTCAATTCGCCGCAGCCGTTCGACAGCATCGCCGCGATCCGCAAGGCGCTGCCGGCCGATGCGATCGTCGGCGCGGGCACGGTGCTGCATCCGGTATTCGTCGACGAAGTCAAAAAGGCCGGCGGCGAACTCATCGTGATGCCGCATAGCGACCCCGAGGTCATCCTCGCCGCGAAGGCGCGGGGCCTCGCGTGCGCGCCCGGCGTCGCGACGCCGACCGAGGCGTTCATCGCGCTGAAAAACGGCGCGGACGTGCTGAAGATGTTCCCCGCCGAGCAGCTCGGCAGCCATGTCGTGAAGGCCTGGCGCGCGGTGATCGCGGCGCAGGTGCCGCTCGTGCCGGTCGGCGGCATCACGCCGGACAACATGGAGCCGTTCCTGAGCGCGGGCGCGAACGGCTTCGGGCTCGGCTCGGCACTCTACAAGCCGGGCCAGAGCGCGGCCGTGACCGCCGCGCATGCGAAGGCGTACCTCAACGGCTTGCGGAGCGCCCGCGCGGGCGCGAAGAAATGAACCGGCTCGCCGGCAAGGCCGCTCTCGTGACCGGCGCCGGACGCGGCATCGGCGCGGCGATCGCGCTCGCGTTCGCGCGCGAGGGCGCGGCGGTCGTGCTGGCCGAACTCGATCTCGACGCGGCGCAGCGCACGGCCGCGCGGATCGACGCCGAGGTTGGCAGCGGCGCCGGTGCACGCGTGCTCGCGGTGCAGACCGACGTGACGCAGGCGGCCTCGGTGCAGCATGCGGTGAGCGTTGGCGAACGCGCTTTCGGCGCGCTCGACGTGCTCGTCAACAACGCGGGCATCAACGTGTTCTGCGATCCGCTGACGATGACCGACGCCGACTGGCGGCGCTGCTTCGCGGTCGATCTCGACGGCGTCTGGAACGGCTGCCGCGCGGTGCTGCCGGGCATGGTCGAGCGCGGCGCGGGCAGCATCGTGAATATCGCCTCGACGCACGCGTTCAAGATCATTCCGGGCTGCTTTCCGTACCCGGTCGCGAAGCACGGCGTGATCGGCCTTACGCGCGCGCTCGGCATCGAGTACGCACCGCGCAACGTGCGCGTGAACGCGATCGCGCCCGGCTACATCGAGACGCAATTGACGCACGACTGGTGGAACGGGCAGCCCGATCCGGCGGCGGCGAAACAGGCGACGCTCGACCTGCAGCCGATGAAGCGCATCGGCCGCCCGGAAGAAGTGGCGATGACCGCGGTGTTCCTCGCCTCGGACGAGGCACCGTTCATCAACGCGAGCTGCATCACCGTCGATGGCGGGCGCTCCGCGCTGTATCACGACTGAAACCGTCTCGCCGCAACGGGACGGACCGAACCCGGACGACGCGCTGGCCGCGTGTGTCAGACCGGTACAAGAAGACGCGGCCGATTACCTTCTCGTTATCAATTAGTCAGGAGACACGCATCATGAAACGTAGAATTTTCCTCACGCTGGCAGCGGCGGCGGGTGTGCTCTTCAACGCACCGGTCGTGCAGGCCGCTGATCAGGTCAAGATCGGCTTCCTCGTGAAGCAGCCCGAAGAGCCCTGGTTCCAGGACGAATGGAAGTTCGCCGAGATCGCCGCCAAGGAGAAGGGCTTCACGCTCGTGAAGATCGGCGCGCCGTCGGGCGAGAAGGTGATGAGCGCGATCGACAACCTCGCCGCGCAGAAGGCGCAGGGCTTCGTGATCTGCACGCCCGACGTCAAGCTCGGGCCGGGCATCGTCGCGAAGGCGAAGGCCGACGGCCTGAAGATGATGACGGTCGACGACCGTCTCGTCGACGGCGCGGGCAAGCCGATCGAGTCGGTGCCGCATATGGGCATCTCGGCGTACAACATCGGCAAGCAGGTCGGCGACGGCATCGCCGCCGAAATCAAGAAGCGCGGCTGGGACATGAAGGACGTCGGCGCGATCGACGTGACCTACGAGCAGCTGCCGACCGCGCATGACCGCACCACCGGCGCGACCGACGCGCTGGTCGCCGCGGGCTTTCCGAAAGCGAACGTGATCGCCGCGCCGCAGGCGAAGACCGACACCGAAAACGCCTTCAACGCCGCCAACATCGCGCTCACGAAAAACCCGCAGTTCAAGCACTGGGTCGCTTATGCGTTGAACGACGAAGGCGTGCTGGGCGCGGTGCGCGCCGCGGAAGGCCGCGGCTTCAAGGCCGACAACATGATCGGCATCGGCATCGGCGGCTCGGACTCGGCGTTGAACGAGTTCAAGAAGCCGCAGCCGACGGGCTTCTACGGCACGGTCATCATCAGCCCGAAACGCCACGGCGAGGAAACCTCGACGCTGATGTACGACTGGATCACGCAAGGCAAGGAACCGCCGAAGCTCACGCTGACGACCGGCATGCTGGCGACGCGCGACAACGTCGGCGAAGTGCGCGAGAAGATGGGCCTCGCGGCGAAGTAAGCGTGGTGCTTGCGGTGAGATGAAGTACGCCGCCGGCGCGCCGTTTTTCCTGCCATCGGGCAGGGCGGCGTGCCGGCGGCAGGACATAGGAGGCGAAGTGTCAGCGACGCTACGTTTTGACAATATCGGCAAGGTTTTTCCAGGCGTGCGCGCGCTCGACGGTGTGTCCTTCGACGTTCACGCGGGCCAGGTTCATGGCCTGATGGGCGAAAACGGCGCGGGCAAATCGACGCTGCTGAAGATACTCGGTGGCGAGTACCAGCCCGATTCGGGCCGCGTGATGATCGACGGCAACGAGGTGCGCTTCGCGAGCGCGGCGGCCTCGATCGGCGCCGGCATCGCGGTGATTCACCAGGAACTGCAATACGTCCCCGACCTCACGGTCGCGGAAAATCTGCTGCTCGGCGCGCTGCCGAACTCGCTCGGCTGGGTCAACAAGCGCGAGGCGAAGCGCTTCGTGCGCGAACGCCTCGAAGCGATGGGCGTCGCACTCGACCCGAATGCGAAGCTGCGCAAGCTGTCGATCGCGCAGCGGCAGATGGTCGAAATCTGCAAGGCGCTGCTGCGCAACGCGCGCGTGATCGCGCTCGACGAGCCGACCAGCTCGCTCTCGCACCGCGAGACCGAAGTGCTGTTCAAGCTCGTGCGCGATCTGCGCGCCGACAACCGCGCGATGATCTACATCTCGCACCGCATGGACGAGATCTACGAGCTGTGCGACGCCTGCACGATCTTCCGCGACGGCCGCAAGGTCGCCTCGCATCCGACGCTCGAAGGCGTGTCGCGCGACACGATCGTGAGCGAGATGGTCGGGCGGGAAATTTCGGACATCTACAGCTATTCGGCGCGGCCGCTCGGCGAGGTGCGCTTCGCGGCGAAGGCGATCGAAGGCCATCCGCTCGCGCAGCCGGCCAGCTTCGAGGTGCGGCGCGGTGAGATCGTCGGCTTCTTCGGACTGGTGGGCGCGGGCCGCAGCGAACTCATGCACCTCGTGTACGGCGCCGAGCACAGGAAGGGCGGCGAGCTGCTGCTCGACGGCAAGCCGATCAAGGTGCGCAGCGCGGGCGAAGCGATCCGGCACGGCATCGTGCTGTGCCCGGAAGACCGCAAGGAAGAGGGCATCGTCGCGATGGCGACGGTCGCGGAGAACATCAACATCAGTTGCCGCCGCCACTATCTGCGCGCGGGCATGTTTCTCGACCGCAAGAAGGAAGCGGAAACCGCGGACCGTTTCATCAAGCTGCTCAAGATCAAGACGCCGAGCCGCCGCCAGAAGATCCGCTTCCTGTCGGGCGGCAACCAGCAGAAGGCGATTCTGTCGCGCTGGCTCGCCGAGCCCGATCTGAAGGTCGTGATTCTCGACGAACCGACGCGCGGCATCGACGTCGGCGCGAAGCACGAAATCTATAACGTGATCTATCAGCTCGCGGAGCGCGGCTGCGCGATCGTGATGATTTCGTCGGAATTGCCGGAAGTGCTCGGCGTTTCGGACCGGATCGTCGTGATGCGTCAGGGCCGCATTTCCGGCGAGCTTGCGCGCAAGGACGCGACCGAGCAGTCGGTGCTGAGCCTCGCGCTGCCGCAAAGCTCGACCGCGCTGCCTGATGACATAAACGCGAACGCGAGCACGAACGCAAACGCAAGCGCCGCCAACCAGGGCGGGTCGCGCGCGGCCTGAACCTTATCTGGACGCAAGTCCACAACCCGTGAGGAACGGGAGGAGTATCGAACATGCAAGCCAGAGAAAACCTCGCGCAGCAGGCCGCCAAGAGCGCGGCCGATGCGCTGATTCCACAGCCCGGCGACAAGGCGAAGTGGTGGCAGCAGATCACCGAGTACAGCCTGATCGTGATCTTCGTCGTGATGTTCATCACGATGTCGCTGACCGTCGATCACTTCTTCTCGATCGAGAACATGCTCGGCCTCGCGCTGTCGATCTCGCAGATCGGCATGGTCGCCTGCACGATGATGTTCTGTCTCGCGTCGCGCGACTTCGACCTGTCGGTCGGCTCGACCGTCGCGTTCGCCGGCGTGCTGTGCGCGATGGTGCTCAACGCGACCAACAGCACGTTTATCGCGATCGTCGCGGCGGTCGCGGCCGGCGCGGTGATCGGCTTCGTCAACGGCGCGGTGATCGCCTATCTGCGCATCAACGCGCTGATCACGACGCTCGCGACGATGGAAATCGTGCGCGGCCTCGGCTTCATCGTCTCGCATGGCCAGGCGGTCGGGGTGTCGTCGGATACGTTCATCGCGTTGGGCGGTTTGACGTTCTTCGGCGTGTCGCTGCCGATCTGGGTCACGCTGCTCTGCTTCATCGTGTTCGGCGTGATGCTGAACCAGACCGTGTACGGCCGCAACACGCTCGCGATCGGCGGCAATCCGGAAGCGTCGCGGCTCGCCGGTATCAACGTCGAGCGCACGCGCGTCTACATCTTCCTGATCCAGGGCGCGGTGACCGCGCTGGCCGGCGTGATCCTCGCGTCGCGTATCACCTCGGGGCAGCCGAACGCGGCCGAAGGCTTCGAGCTGAACGTGATCTCGGCGTGCGTGCTCGGCGGCGTGTCGCTGCTCGGCGGCCGCGCGACGATCTCCGGTGTCGTGATCGGCGTGCTCATCATGGGCACGGTCGAGAACGTGATGAACCTGCTCAATATCGACGCGTTCTATCAGTACCTCGTGCGCGGCGCGATCCTGCTCGCGGCCGTGCTGCTCGACCAGTTGAAGAATCGCGGCGCGCGCGACTGATTCGCTTTCACCTCATCTCACGCTCATAAAGGAACCGAACGATGTCGTCTCCGGCCAATGCAAACGCGAGCCTCGCGGATACCGCCTACGCGCGCTATCCGAGTCTCGCCGATCGCACGGTATTGATTACGGGCGGCGCGACCGGCATTGGCGCATCGTTCGTCGAGCACTTCGCGGCGCAGGGCGCGCGCGTCGCATTCTTCGATATCGATGCGAGCGCGGGCGAAGCGCTTGCCGATCGGCTCGGCGATTCGCAGCACAAGCCGCTGTTTCTCGCCTGCGACCTGACCGATGTCGACGCGCTGCAAACAGCGATCGCCGACGTGAAGGCCGTTTGGGGCCCGATCCAGGTGCTCGTCAACAACGCGGCGAACGACCGGCGTCACCAGATCAGCGAGGTGACGCGCGAGTCGTTCGACGCGGGCATCGCCGTGAATATCCGCCATCAGTTCTTCGCGGCGCAGGCCGTGATGGAGGACATGAAGGCCGCGCGGAGCGGCTCGATCATCAACCTCGGCTCGATCAGCTGGATGCTGAAGAACGGCGGCTATCCGGTGTACGTGATGTCGAAGTCGGCGGTGCAGGGTTTGACGCGCGGCCTCGCGCGCGACCTCGGCCACTTCAATATCCGCGTCAATACGCTGGTGCCGGGCTGGGTGATGACGGACCGGCAGAAGCGCCTCTGGCTCGACGACGAGGGCCGCCGGCAGATCAAGGAAGGCCAGTGCCTCGACGCCGAGCTGATGCCGGCCGACCTCGCGCGCATGGCGCTGTTTCTCGCCGCCGACGACAGCCGCATGATGACCGCGCAGGACGTCGTCGTCGATGGAGGCTGGGCATGAGCGCCGCACCGGATGTGCAACGCGCCACGCTGCTGCTCGACGCGAAGTGCGAGCTGGGCGAAGGCGCCACCTGGTGCGCGCAAAGCGGCCGCCTCTACTGGACCGACATCGAAGGCGCGCAACTGCGGCGCTACGATCCGGCCACCGGCCGCAGCGAGTCGTTCGGGATGCCCGAGCGACTCGCGACGTTCGCGCTGTGCGCGAATCCGCGCTACGTGCTGGTCGGTCTCGCGTCGCATCTCGCGTTTTTCGATCTGGAAAGCGGCACGACGCAGCGTATCGTCGATGTCGAAGCGGACCTGAACACGCGCCTGAACGATGGCCGCTGCGACCGGCAAGGACGCTTCGTGTTCGGCACCAAGGACGAGAGCGGCACGCTGCAGCGAGTGGCGGGCTTTTACCGGCTCAATCGCGATCTGTCGCTCGAACGCCTGCCGTTGCCCGCGCCGGCGATCTCGAACAGCATCGCGTTCAGCCCCGACGGCGCGACGATGTATTACTGCGATTCGCCGACGCGTGAGATTCGCGCGTGCGACTATCGCGCGGACGGCAGCATCGCCAACGATCGCGTGTTCACGCGCCTGACCGACGCGCACGGCTTGCCCGACGGTTCGAGCGTGGATAGCGAGGGCGGCTTGTGGAACGCGCAGTGGGGCGGCGCGCGCGTGGTGCGCTACGGTCCCGACGGCGTGGAAACCGAGCGCGTCGAGGTGCCGGCCACGCAGCCCACCTGCGTCGCGCTCGGCGGTTCGGCGTTGGGTCAGGCAGGCGGCAAGGCCGCGCTCGACACGCTGTACATCACGAGTGCGTATGCCGAGCTCGATGCGGCGGCGCGCGCGGCCGATGCGTTCGCGGGCGGCGTATTCGTCGCGACGCTGGCGCGGCTCGGCGTGCCCGAGCCGCTGTTTCAGGGTTCGCCGGCATAGCGCGCAACGATGCGGTGCCGGCCGCGCGCCGGCGCCGTGCCCGTGAAGGCGGAGTCGCCAGCGGAAGTCGACGTCGCGGTGCCGGTGCGGTGCGTGGGTTCGGCGCGTAGTTCGGAACGTAGCGAGCATGCCGCGTCGCCGTGGCGAACCGCGATCGGAATCAGACCAGGCAGTAGCGGCAATAAATCGGCAATGAAGCAGCAATAAAGCAGCAAGCAGCAACAAATCGGCAGCATGTAGTTCGTTCGGACCCGAGGCGACCCAGTCATAAAAAATCGCCCGCAGCATCCGTCAGCCCTGACGGCAATGTCCCACGCCTCTCGATGGAGCCAGATATGACTGTTGCGAATCTCGTTTCAGCCTCATCCCCTACCTCGCAGACCCGGCGCTCGCGCCTCGCCGCGGCGGCCAATCCCGTGCTGGCGGGGCCGAGCACGTCGGCGGTGGCGGTCGGCGAAGGCAGCGCCGGCGATATCGCCTGCGTCACGCTCGCCAACGCGCATTTGCGGCTCGACGTTGCGCCGACGCTCGGCGGCGGCGTGACCCGCTTCGACTGGCGCGACGACGGCGCGCTCACGCCGATCTTCCGGCGCTGCCGGCATGTCGGCGCCGACACGCAGCCGAACCAGCTGGCCTGCTATCCGCTGCTGCCGTACTCGAACCGGATCGGCGGCGGCCATTTCAGCGTGGCGGGGCGGCGCGTCGACGTGCCGCGCAACCGCGCCGACGAGCCGCTGCCGATTCACGGCGACGGCTGGCTCTGTGCCTGGCAGGTGCTCGACGCGGACCGCGAACACGTGCGTCTCGCGCTCGACCGCAGCGACGGCAAGCCCTATGCGTTCCGCGCGACGCAAACCTATACGCTCGACGGCCCGACGCTCGTCGTCGAACTCGAAATCGAAAACGCCGGGCGCGAGACGCTGCCGTTCGGGCTCGGCGTGCATCCGTTCTTCGTGCGCGACGCGGACACCGAACTGTCGGCGGCGGCCGGCGGCCTGTGGCTGTCGGGCGACGACTGGCTGCCGGTGCGGCACGTGCCGGCGCCGCCCGCGTGGCAGTTCGGCGTTGCATATCCGCTGCCGGAGACGATCGTCAATCATGCGTTCACGGGCTGGAGCGGCCAGGCGGCCGTGGTGTGGCCGAAGCGCCGGCTGTCGCTGAACATCGCCGCCGACACCGACTACTACGTGCTGTACACACCGCCCGGCGAAGACTTCTTCTGCTTCGAGCCGGTCGATCACCCGATCAACGCGATGAATCTCGCCGGTGGCGCGAGCGAACACGGCATGACGCTGCTCAAGCGCGGCGAGCGCCTGACGCGCCTGTTTCGCTTTACGGTCGAGCGCACGGGCTTGCGTTCGATGCCGGGCGGGCGCCGGGCGCGGCGTCGGCAATAAGAGGCGGCGGTTACGCCGCGACCGGGCACGGGCGCTATCGCGGGCGTCACACAATCCGCAGGTAAAATACGCGCCTCTTCCGATTACCGGCTCGCCGCGAGACCCACCATGTCCCATTTCATCCAGACACTCAACGACGCCTGGCGGCGCACCAACTCGCTGCTGTGCGTCGGCCTCGATCCCGAGCCCGGCAAATTTCCAGGCGCGCTCGCGGGCCGGTCCGATGCGATCTTCGAGTTCTGCCGCACGATCGTCGATGCGACCGCGCCGTACGCGTCGTCGTTCAAGCCGCAGATCGCCTACTTCGCCGCGCATCGCGCGGAAGACCAGCTCGAACAGCTGATCGCCCATATC
The DNA here is from genome assembly GCF_017104985.1 of Paraburkholderia sp. Ac-20342. NCBI lineage: Bacteria > Pseudomonadati > Pseudomonadota > Betaproteobacteria > Burkholderiales > Burkholderiaceae > Paraburkholderia > Paraburkholderia sp. Ac-20342. The sequence goes on from NZ_JAAGPQ010000029.1 coordinate 22,903, forward strand.
CACGCGAATCATCCGGGCTTGCCGGTGATTCTCGACGCGAAGCGCGGCGACATCGGCAGCACCGCCGAGCAATACGCGCGCGAGGCGTTCGAGCGCTACCGGGCCGACGCGGTGACGGTCAATCCGTACATGGGTTTCGATTCGCTCGAGCCGTATCTCGAACACGAGGGCAAGGGCGTGATCGTGCTGTGCCGGACCTCGAACGCGGGCGGCTCCGATCTGCAATTCCTCGAAACGGGCGGCCGTCCGCTGTATCAGGTCGTCGCTCACCTGGCGGCGGACAAGTGGAATGCGAGCGGCCAGCTCGCGCTCGTGGTCGGTGCGACGTTCCCGAAGGAAATCGAGGTGGTGCGCGGGATTGTCGGCGAGATGCCGCTGCTGATTCCGGGCATCGGCGCGCAGGGCGGCGACGTGCAGGCGACCGTCACTGCCGGGCGGACCGCGAACGGCACGGGGATGCTCATCAATTCGTCGCGCGCGATCATCTACGCGGGTAAGGGCGAGGACTTCGGCGAGGCTGCGGCGCAGGCCGCGAAGACAACGCGCGACCGGATCAACGCGTTCCGCTAAGGCGCGAGGGGCAGTTTGGGCTGGGCGCGAGGGACGGAAGCGTGGGCCAGAAGGGCGACCCAGATGTATAGGCCGGAAGCCGCAAGGGCTGCTTCCTGAAAAACCGTCAGGCCGCCGGCGCGAGCCGCCCGATCAATGCCGCATGTTGCGGATGCCGCGCCTTCAGTGCCTCGGCGTCCGCGAGTTCGAACTCGCTGAATTCGAAGCCCGGCGCGACCGTGCAGCCGGCGAGCGCGAACGTCGCCGGGTCGGCGCACTCGGCCGCGAACCACAAGCCGGCCGGCACCACTGCCTGAAACACGGTGCCGGGATGCGTGAGCGGATTGCCGAGCCGATGCGTGACGAGCCCGCCGTGGCCGTCGAGCACGTGGACGTTCAGCGGCGCGCCGGCGTAGAAATGCCAGATTTCGTCGGAGCGGATGCGGTGCCACGCCGAATGCGCGCCGTCGCACAGCAGGTAGTAGATCGCGGTCGAGGCCGAGCGCGTGCCGCCTCGCTTGGCCGGCTCGCCGTCGCGCAACACGCGAGCGGCCGAGCGGTAGGTTTCCGAGAAAAATCCGCCTTCAGGATGCGGCTTCAGATCGAAGCGGCGGATCAGTTCGTTCGTCACCGCCCGCGAATTGCTCATATCTCGCCCGTCAGTTCGCCGTTGGCGCGAGGCTCAGTGCTCGCGCTCGTCGAGCAGCGCGAGCACGCCGCGCAACGCGTGGGCCGCGGCCTGCACGCGAACCTGCTCGCGATCGCCCTTGAAAATTTTCGTTTCGACCGAGGTGTGCAGCCGGTTGCTCCAGCCGAACGAGACCATGCCGACCGGCTTGGTCTCGGTGCCGCCGCCGGGCCCCGCGACGCCGGTAATCGACAGAGACACCTGTGCGCGGCTGTTGCGCAGCGCGCCCTCGGCCATCGCGCGCGCGACCGGTTCGCTGACCGCGCCGTGCTTGTCGATCAGTTCGGCCGGCACGCCGATCATTTCGCTTTTCGCCTGGTTCGAATAGGTGACGAAGCCGCGCTCGAACCAGCCGCTACTGCCGGAAATGTCGGTAATCGCGGTCGCGACCATGCCGCCGGTGCAGGATTCGGCGGTGACGAGCATCAGGCGCTCGTCGCGTAGACGATTGCTCACGCGGATCGCAAGCTGATGAACGACGGAATCGGTAGGCATGGCGTCAATCCGGAAAACGGCGCCGGCGGTGAGGCGCGGCAAGGGGCGATGGCCGGGCGGCGGTCGGACCGAAGTTCAAACCGACATGCGCCACAGCGCGATCACGAGCAACGTAAAAAATGCGGCGATCAGGTCGTCGAACATGATGCCAAAGCCACCTTTCAGACGGCGGTCGAAATAGCCGATGGGCGGCGGCTTCACCATGTCGAAGAAACGGAAGATGACGAATGCCCACACCTGGCCGGTCACGGTGGCCGGCGTGACCATCAGCAGCACGAGCCAGAACGCGACGATTTCGTCCCACACGATGGCCGACGGGTCTTCGACGCCGAGCCGCCTCGCCGTAAAGCCGCACACCGCGATGCCGCCGACGAAGCCCGCGACGATCAGCACGCCCCATTCGATGACGGTCAGATAGCGGCTCAGGACGACGAACGAGGCCCACGCGAACAGCGTGCCGACCGTGCCCGGCGCGACCGGCGAGAGGCCGCTGCCGAAACCGAGCGACAGGATATGCAGCGGATGCGACAGCATGAAGCGCGCGGTGGCGCGGCGCGGTTGCGGCCTCGGCGTGCGCGGTTCCGGCGCCCGCGGCTGCGGGCTGCCGGAGAGGTCGTCGGCGGGGCCGAGCGGGTGGTCATTCTGCATGAAAGTGATCGAAACCTTGCAACGTCAGAGTGAGCGGCGCGCCGGCCGCATTGCGCCACGCGATGGCCGGGCGGTCGGTGGTTGCGTCGAGAGCGCTTATTGTACCGATGCGGGTGACCGGCACGGCGGCCTTCTGCGCGGCGGCTTCGACCGCCGCGCGCGCGGTGGCGGGCGCGGTGAAGCAGAGCTCGTAGTCGTCGCCGCCCGCGAGCGTGCAGCGCCGCTGGATCTCGGGAGCGAGACGGCGCAGCGCGTCGGAGCGCGGCACCGCGTCGACGTCGACGCTCGCGCGCATCGACGAGCGTTCGAGAATGTGCATGAGATCGCCCGCGAGGCCGTCCGACAGGTCCAGCGCCGCATGCGCGATGCCGCGCAGTGCGAGGCCGAGCGCGACGCGCGGCTCGGGGCGCTCGAGGGCGTGGCGAAATGTCGCGGCGTCGCTGGCATGGGCCGTCCACTCGCCGCGCAGCACGCCGAGCCCGGCGCGGGCGTCGCCGAGCGTGCCGGAAATCCAGATGTCGTCGCCGGGCCGGGCGGCGTCGCGGCGCAGCGCGGCGTGCGGCGGCACGCTGCCGAATACGGTGAGGCACAGATTGAGCGGCCCGCCCGTCGTATCGCCGCCGATCAGTTCGCAATCGTGACACTCTGCAAGTGCGAAAAGCCCGTTGCTGAATGCGGCGAGCCACGGTTCGTCGGCTTTCGGCAGAGAGAACGCGAGTGTGAACGCCTGCGGCTGTGCCCCCATCGCGGCGAGATCCGACAGGTTGACCGCCAGCGCCTTGTGACCGAGTGCCTCGGGGTCGACATCGGCGAAGAAATGGCGGCCTTCGACCAGCATGTCCGTCGAAATCGCCAGCATCTCGCCGGGACGCGGCGCGAGCAGCGCGCAATCGTCGCCGATGCCGAGCGCGCTGCCCGTGACCTTGGACGAGCGCAGGTTGGCAGCGCGGCGGGCGAAGAAACGGTCGATCAGCGAGAACTCGGAAAGCATGATGGCGGAAGATGGAATAAGAATACTTCTGGAAGGCAGTGGTTTGGCGGTTTTTGGCGGTGTATTTCAGTCAGGTCGCATACGCGGCGCGCCCGGCGTGAGTGCTGCTTGTGGCTTTCGTTTCGTATCACTGCACGTCGGCGCGTGGCTGGCCTCTGGCGTTCCGCTCACCTCTTTCATCAGACGGACAAGGCAGGCCGCATCGGCCTTTCACGCCGTTTCAGTCGCGGCTGTCGTGCCCGCATTGAAGGAATGCCGTAGGCAATTGGGGCTACAATGCCGTCGAACATCTATTCTAATCTGCACTTCTTCGAAGCCCGCCTTATGTCGAATCCCGTCAATACCAAACTCCGCGAAGCCGCTCTCGATTACCACGAGTTTCCGACTCCCGGGAAGATCGCGATCGCCCCGACCAAGCAGATGCTCAACCAGCGCGACCTCGCGCTGGCGTATTCGCCGGGCGTCGCGTTTGCGTGCGAGGAAATCGTCGAAAGCCCGCTGAACGCCGCGCGCTTCACCGCGCGCAGCAACCTGGTCGGCGTCGTCACGAACGGCACCGCGGTGCTGGGTCTCGGCAACATCGGGCCGCTCGCCTCGAAGCCGGTCATGGAAGGCAAGGCCGTCCTGTTCAAGAAGTTCGCCGGCATCGACGTGTTCGATATCGAAATCAACGAGAACGATCCGCACAAGCTCGTCGACGTGATCGCCGCGCTCGAACCGACGTTCGGCGGCATCAACCTCGAAGACATCAAGGCGCCGGACTGCTTCATCGTCGAGCGCGAATGCCGCAAGCGCATGAAGATTCCGGTCTTCCACGACGACCAGCACGGTACCGCGATCGTCGTCGCGGCGGCCGTCACCAACGGTCTGAAGGTGGTCGGCAAGGACATCAAGCAGGTCAAGCTGGTCGCTTCCGGCGCGGGCGCTGCGGCGCTCGCCTGCCTGGACCTGCTCGTCGACCTCGGCCTGCCGCTCGAAAACATCACCGTGACCGATCTCGCGGGCGTGGTCTACAAGGGCCGCACCGAGCTGATGGACCCGGACAAGGAACGCTTCGCGCGTGAAACCGACGCCCGTTCGCTTGCCGAAGTGATCGACGGCGCGGACATTTTCCTCGGTCTGTCGGCCGGCGGCGTGCTCAAGCAGGACATGGTCAAGAAGATGGCCGACAAGCCGCTGATTCTCGCGCTCGCGAACCCGACGCCGGAAATCCTGCCGGAACTGGCACTCGAAGTGCGCCCCGACGCCGTGCTGTGCACGGGCCGCACCGACTACCCGAACCAGGTGAACAACGTGCTGGTGTTCCCGTTCCTGTTCCGCGGCGCGCTCGACGCGGGCGCGACGACGGTGACGCGGGAAATGGAAATCGCCGCGGTCAATGCGATCGCCGAACTGGCGCGCCAGGAGCAGAGCGACATCGTGGCGACCGCGTACGGCATCGAGGATCTGTCGTTCGGGCCGGAATACCTGATTCCGAAGCCGTTCGATCCGCGCCTGATCGTCAAGGTCGCGCCGGCGGTGGCGAAGGCCGCGATGGAGTGCGGCGTCGCCGAGCGTCCGATCGAGGACATGGAGGCGTACCAGCAGCATCTGCAGCAGTTCGTCTACCACAGCGGCACGACGATGAAGCCGATCTTCCAGCTCGCGCGCGGCGTCGAGCCGGAAAAGAAGCGCATCGTGTTCGCGGAAGGCGAAGAAGAGCGCGTATTGCGCGCAATGCAGATCATCGTCGACGAAAAGCTCGCCAAACCGATCCTGATCGGCCGTCCGGCCGTGATCGAGCAGCGTATCGCACGCTATGGCCTGCGCCTTGTCGCGGGGCAGGACTACACGGTCGTCAACACCGATCATGACGAACGTTACCGCGACTTCTGGCAGGAATACGCGAAGATGATGTCGCGCAAGGGCATCACGGCGCAGATGGCCAAGCTCGAAATGCGCCGCCGCACCACGCTGATCGGCGCGATGATGGTGAAGAAGGGCGAGGCGGACGGCATGATCTGCGGCACGGTCAGCACGACGCACCGCCACCTGCACTTCATCGACCAGGTGATCGGCAAGAAGCCGGGCGCCAAGGTCTACGCGGCCATGAACGCGCTGGTGCTGCCGAACCGGCAGATTTTCCTCGTCGATACGCACGTGAACGTCGATCCGACGCCGGCCGAGCTGGCCGAGATCACGATCATGGCCGCCGAGGAAGTGCGCCGCTTCGGCATCGAGCCGAAGGTCGCGCTCGTGTCGCATTCGAACTTCGGTTCGAGCAACGCGCCGACCGCACAGAAGATGCGCGATACGCTCGACATCCTGCGCGAACGCGCGCCAGAGCTGCAAGTTGACGGCGAAATGCATGGCGATGTCGCGCTCGACGCGAACCTGCGCCGCGAAGTGCTGCCCGATTCGACGCTCGAAGGCGACGCGAACCTGCTGGTGCTGCCGAACATCGACGCAGCCAACATCTCGTACAACCTGCTGAAGACGGCGGCCGGCAACAACATCGCGATCGGCCCGATGCTGCTCGGCGCGGCCCAGCCGGTGCACGTGCTGACGCCGTCGGCAACGGTGCGCCGGATCGTCAACATGACGGCGCTGCTGGTCGCCGACGTCATCGCAACCCGCTGATTCCCGCTTCGGCGGGACATGGCGCCACCTGTGCGCCATGAAAAAAAAGGCGTGCCCGCAATGGGCACGCCTCAGGGCAAGCAGGGGATAGCCACCCCGAAAAAGATATGACACAGCCTTCCGGCCGTGCCAATTCCAAGGCTCTTCAATCGTGCTGAGAACGTAGACGGATGGCCTGCCGGGTCGTCCGCGTTTTCCTCATTTGCACGATCAGGCTAAGTTTAGCCTGACTAAGCTCAATATTTTGTCAAATGTTGTCAAGGCCCGCGCCGCCGGGTTTCCCGCGCGGCCGCAGGGGCCGGGTTTGCCCGTCGAACGTTGATTCCAAAGGCTATTAGCGATACCCTTACGACTTTCATGGTCGTCAAAATCGTGATCTGACAGCGGGGAAGCCTGATAGATGGCACGCAACCGGTTGTGGATAAAAGGCGTGCTGATCGGTGCCGCCGCGCTCTGCGCGTGGCCGGGTTGCGTGCCTCATGCATGGGCGCGCGATTATTCGGCGCCAGCCGCGGCGAGCGTGGAAGTCGGCACCATCGCGCTGGCGCAATTGCCGCGTGAGGCGGTCAATACGTTGAACCTGATTGCCGCCGGCGGGCCTTACCCGTATGAGAAGGACGGCATCGTATTCGGCAACTACGAGCGGGTGCTGCCGGCCCATCGGCGCGGCTATTACCACGAATACACCGTTCCCACGCCTCGCGCGCGTAACCGCGGGGCGCGTCGCATCGTCTGCGGAGGTCCGCCACGGCGAACCGACAATTGTTATTACTCGGACGACCACTACACCAGTTTTAATCGTATTGTTGAATGACATCGGGAAGAACGGCATGAGCGACAACATCTACGCGCACGACTCCGGAGTCGCGACGGATCTTTTCGCGGCCGGCGACGGCAATTTGTTCCAACGCGTCATGAAGATGCGCGCCGGCGAGGGCCGCGACGACCAGAGCGAAGCTGGCGCGACGGTTTCATCGAACGAGGAGCCCATGAGTCTTTTCCAGACCGTGAGACCGAACATCGTGCAGTCGATCCGCGCGTTCCGCGTGCAGGATCTCGCCGACGAGGCCACCCAGCTGGGCCAGCATTTCCTCTATGCGTATTGCGCGAACGCGGCATCGAAACAGGAAGTGCTCGAAACCATCGCGACCTCTTTCCTGTTTCCCAAGCACTTCGGCAAGAACTACGACGCGCTCTACGATTGCCTGACCGACCTCGTGCAAAAGGCCGGCGCGCAGCCCGGCTTCGTGATCGTGCTCGAACAGTTGCCGGTCGCGCAGAAATTCGACAAGGAAGGGCGCGAAACGCTGCTCGACGTGTTCCGCGAAGCGTCCGAATTCTGGGCCGAGCGCAAGGTGGCGTTCCGGGTGTTTTACTCGTTTGCGTGATTTGCCCGACGTCCGCTTGCATTTGGAAGCAGTTTCGCGGTTGAAGTACGACAAAGGCCCGCCAGTTGGCGGGCCTTTGCTTTTGGGGCATGCATGTCGGCTCGCGTGGGGTCGTGCCGCTTCGCGCCGGTTCGTGACGCGGAAAAACGCGCGAGGCGCGGTGCAGTGCCTTACCAGCCGCCCCAGCGGGCGGCCAGCGCTGATAGAACGGCCATGCCCGCGGTCTCGGTGCGCAGCACGCGCGGCCCGAGCCCGACCGCGCTGAAGCCGTGAGCGGTCGCCGCGGCTTCCTCCGCCGCGGAAAAACCGCCTTCGGGGCCGACCAGCACGGTCACGCGGCCTTTGGGCGTTGCCATGGGCAAGGCGGAAAAGTTGATGCTCGCGCGCGGCGACAACAGGATGCGCAATTCGCCCTCTTCGGGTTCGCGCGGCAGCGTGGCGAGCCAGGTGGCGATTTCGCGCACGCGCCCGACTTCCGGCAGCCGGTTGCGCCCGCACTGCTCGCACGAGGCGCGCACGATGCCTTCCCAGTGCTGATGCCGCCGCTGTGCGCGGTCGCCGCTCAGACGCACGACGCTGCGCGTGGTGGTCAGCGGCACGAAGCTCGACACGCCGAGTTCGACGGCCTTTTCGAGCAGCCAGTCCATCTTGTCGCCGCTCGCAATGCCTTGGGCGAGCGTCAGGTGATACGGCGTTTCGGTTTCGATTGCGCGGAATTCGCGAATTTTCACGCGAGCCGAGCGGCGTTCGACTTCGACCAGTTCGGCGCTGTATTCGCCGCCTTCGCCGTTGAACAGCACGATCGAGTCGCCCGGCTGCAGACGCAGCACGAGCACGTGGCGCACGACATCGTCGGGAAGCTGGAGGATGTCGTCAGGATGCAGGGGAATACCGACGAAAAAGCGGGGCATCAAAAAAATACTCATCGATTCAGGAAAGGTGGCGGGCGAGCGCCCAACGGTAGCCGTCCGGATCTTCGACCTGGGCGAAGCGGTCGCCCCAGAACTGATCCTGCGGCTCGCTCAGCGATTTTGCGCCGGCCGCGAGTGCCCGCGCATAAACCGCGTCGACGTCCTCGACATAGACATAAAACGATTGCGGGGCGATGGCGCCCGCGCTTCGCGGCGTTTTTGCGACCGAGCCGAATGCCCCTTCCGGCGCGAACATTACAATCAGCTGGCCTTGATAGGTCATCTCGACATGCATGACCATGCCGTCGTCCTGGACACTATCGCGGACCTCGAAGCCGAACGCGGCGGAATAGAACGCGGTCGACGCGTGCGCATCGCGCACCGTCAGATAGGGGGTGAGCCAGGGCACGCCGGCGGGGCGGGGGGCGGTCATCGAATTCTCCGGATCTCGGGTTTCGCGGGGCGCATGCTGCGGATCGACGTCAACATGGGCGTATCGATACGCGTACTGCACACATGCTGCGTATATTGCGTACCGGCATCGCGGTCCAGCCGAACCGTCGCATTGTGCCCACGCTTCAATCTGATGGCTATAAGACACAACCTAGTTTATCGCGCACCGATCGCGCTGCCGAGAATAGCCCCGCATGCAAAGCCGGATCGTAGTGCCTGAGCGCATCGATCCGGCGCGCGGCGAGGCGGTCGGCGAGCGTGCTGGCGGTGAGGGCGGCCGGGTCGAGCGTGCCGCTCGCGACGGCCATCATCCATAGCGAGCCGTAGAGCGGCACGAAGGTGCTCATCGTGCGCACGGTCGCGAAGGCGCCGCGCAGATCGCCGAGCAGGCCGGCAATGCGCGGCGCGTGGAAATACGGCGAGCCGAGATGCAGCGACAGCGCGGCGTCCGCGCTCATCACGCGCTTGAGTTGCGCGTAGAAGGCGGGTGTGTAGAGACCGGCGGCTGGGGAGTCGGGCGGCGTCAGGTCGAACACGACGAGATCGAAACGCGTGCCCTCCGCCGTGGACATGGCCGCAGCCACGTACTGCGCGGCGTCGCCGATCACGAGTTCGACGCGCGAATCGTCGAACGCTCCGCCGTGCACGTCCGGCAAATGCTCACGCGTGAGGCGTACGACCTCGGCATCGAGTTCGGCCACGACGATCCGCTCGATGCCCGGATGCCTGAGCAACTGCCGCGCGGCGCCGCCGTCGCCGCCGCCGAGCACCAGCGCCGCGCGCGGGTCGGGATGCGCGAGCGCGGCCGGGTGCACCATGCATTCGTGGTAGATGAATTCGTCGGCGGCGGACGTCATCGGCCGGCCGTCGAGCGTGAAGAGGCGTCCCAACTGCGGCGTGTCCCAGATCTCGATCGTCTGATAAGGAGACGCGACGCGCTCGATCAGGCGCGCGTTCGCAAAGCCGTAGACGGCGTCGGGACTCGGCTGGAACAGCAGGGGCGAATTCACGGCGGACGGGCTCGGGTTCGGACGTGGCGGGGTGGACGATGAAATTGTAAAGGGCGCCTTCGGCTCGTGCCCGCGGCGCGTGCATCGGAGCGCGCGGCTCGCGGGCTTTCGCGTCGGGGGGCGGGTTAACCTTCTGTTAGAATGTGACGCTTTCAGCCTTGTCCGTTTGCTCTGCCCGTTTCGCGTCTCCTGGCGCCGCATCGTGCGCCGTAGCGAACCGGCCGCCGAGCTTCCGGGCCTCAAGCGCGCTCCGCTTTCTGACTCTGTCTCCGGACTCGACATGACGACCCCGTCTCCCGCACCCACTTCCCTGATGGCAAACGCAATCCGTGCGTTGTCCATGGACGCCGTTCAAAAGGCGAACTCCGGCCACCCCGGCATGCCGATGGGCATGGCCGAAATCGGCGTCGCCCTGTGGTCGCGTCATCTGCGCCATAACCCGACGAACTCGCAATGGGCTGATCGCGACCGCTTCGTCCTGTCGAATGGTCATGGCTCGATGCTGCTGTACTCGCTGCTGCATCTGACGGGCTACGATCTGCCGATGGAAGAGCTGAAGAACTTCCGCCAGCTTCATTCGAAGACGCCGGGCCACCCGGAATACGGCATCACGCCGGGCGTCGAGACGACCACCGGCCCGCTCGGCCAGGGTCTCGCGAACGCGGTCGGCATGGCGCTCGCCGAGTCGCTGCTCGCTACCGAATTCAACAAGCCCGACGCGAAGATCGTCGATCACCACACCTACGTGTTCGTCGGCGACGGCTGCCTGATGGAAGGCATCTCGCACGAAGCCTGCTCGCTCGCGGGCGTGCTGAAGCTGAACAAGCTGATCGCGTTCTACGACGACAACGGCATCTCGATCGACGGCGAAGTGGTGCACTGGTTCCACGACGACACGCCCAAGCGCTTCGAAGCCTACGGCTGGAACGTGATCCCGAACGTGGTCGGCCACGACGTCGACGCGGTGGACGCGGCGATCAAACAGGCCAAACAGTCGGACAAGCCGACGCTGATCTGCTGCAAGACCGTGATCGGCGAAGGCGCGCCGACCAAGGCCGGCTCGCACGACTCGCACGGCGCGCCGCTCGGCGACAAGGAAATCGCGGCGACGCGCGAGGCGATCGGCTGGAAGTGGGAGCCGTTCGTGATTCCGCAGGAAGTCTATGCGGCATGGGATGCGAAGGAAGCGGGCGCGCGCTTCGAATCCGACTGGGACAAGGCGTTCGCGGCCTACGCGGTGAAGTACCCGGCGGAGGCGGCCGAGTTCAAGCGCCGCAGCGCGAAGCAGCTGCCGGCCGACTGGAAGGAGAAGGCCCAGGCGATCATCGCCGGCGCCAACGAACGCGCGGAAACCGTGGCGACGCGCAAGGCCTCGCAACAGGCGATCGAAGGCCTGTCGACCGTGCTGCCCGAACTGCTCGGCGGTTCCGCCGACCTGACCGGCTCGAACCTGACCAACTGGAAGGCCGCCAAGCCGGTGCGCGTGAATGCCGAAGGCCGTGCCGCCGGCAACTACGTGAACTACGGCGTGCGCGAATTCGGCATGAGCGCCGCAATCAACGGCGTCGCGCTGCATGGCGGCTTCAAGGCGTTCGGCGGCACGTTCCTGACGTTCTCGGACTACAGCCGCAACGCGCTGCGCGTCGCCGCGCTGATGAAAGCACCGTCGATCTTCGTGTTCACGCACGACTCGATCGGTCTCGGCGAAGACGGCCCGACCCATCAGTCGATCGAGCACGTCGCGAGCCTGCGCATGATCCCGAACCTGCACACGTGGCGTCCGGCCGACACGGTCGAAACCGCGGTGGCGTGGACTCACGCGGTCGAGCAGGAAGGCCCGTCGTGCCTGATCTTCAGCCGTCAGAACCTGCCGTTCTCGGAGCGCACCGACGCGCAGATCGCCAACATCGACAAGGGCGGCTACGTGCTGCGCGACTGGCAAGAGGAAATCGTCGCGCGCAAGATCATCCTGATCGCCACCGGCTCGGAAGTCGAACTCGCGCTGAAGGCCGTCGAGCCGCTCGCGCGCGAAGGCATCGCGGCACGTGTCGTGTCAATGCCGTCGACGACCGTGTTCGACCGGCAGGATGCCGAGTACCGCGAACGCGTGCTGCCGCACGGCGTGCGCCGCGTCGCGATCGAAGCGGGCGTGTCGGATTTCTGGCGCAAGTACGTGGGTCTCGAAGGCGGCGTGGTCGGCATCGACACGTTCGGCGAATCGGCCCCGGCTGGCGTGCTGTTCAAGCATTTCGGCTTTACCGTCGAGCACGTGGTGGCGACGGCCAAGGCCGCGCTCGGCTGATCCGGCGCAGGCTCGGCACAAGCGTTGCCGCCGCGCCCCATGCGGCTGCGCGGCAACGCACCGAACTGCACGCCCGATCAGGCGAACATAAACGGATTTTTTTAGCCATCAGGAGATAAATCATGACGATTCGCGTCGCAATCAACGGCTACGGCCGGATCGGCCGCAACACCCTGCGCGCCTTCTACGAAAACGGCAAGAAGCACGATCTCGAAATCGTCGCCATCAACGATCTGGGCGATGCGAAGACCAACGCCCACCTGACGCAGTACGACACCGCGCACGGCAAGTTCCCGGGCGAAGTGTCGGTGGACGGCGACTATCTCGTCGTGAACGGCGACAAGATCCGCGTGCTGGCGAACCGCAACCCGGCCGAGCTGCCGTGGGGCGAACTCGGCGTCGACGTCGTGATGGAGTGCACGGGCTTTTTCACGACCAAGGAAAAGGCCAGCGCGCACATCAAGGGCGGCGCGAAGAAGGTCATCATCTCGGCGCCGGGCGGCAAGGACGTGGACGCGACGGTCGTCTACGGCGTGAACCACAACGTGCTGAAGGCATCGGACACGGTCATTTCGAACGCCTCGTGCACGACCAACTGCCTCGCGCCGCTGGTCAAGCCGCTGAACGACAAGATCGGCCTCGTGAACGGCCTGATGACGACGATCCACGCGTACACGAACGACCAGGTGCTGACCGACGTCTATCACGAAGACCTGCGCCGCGCGCGTTCGGCCACGCATAGCCAGATCCCGACCAAGACCGGCGCTGCGTCGGCGGTCGGCTTCGTGCTGCCGGAACTGAACGGCAAGCTCGACGGCTACGCGATCCGCGTCCCGACGATCAACGTGTCGGTCGTCGACCTGTCGTTCATCGCCGCGCGCGACACGACGGTCGAGGAAGTCAACGCGATCATGAAGGAAGCGTCGCAAGGCGCGCTGAAGGGCATCCTCGGCTACAACGACGCGCCGCTCGTGTCGGTCGACTTCAACCACAACCCGGCTTCGTCGACGTTCGACGCGACGCTGACCAAGGTGTCGGGCCGTCTCGTGAAGGTGTCGAGCTGGTACGACAACGAGTGGGGCTTCTCGAACCGCATGCTGGACACGGCGGTGGCGCTCGCGAACGCGAAGTAAGGGCTAAGTAAGCAGCAAGCGGTGTCGTCACTGACGCTGTATGCAAAAGCCGCTCCTTGGAGCGGCTTTTTTTCGTCCGCGGTTTTTACGCCGATGACGGGGTCGGGAAATAGACGCCCGCGCGTTGCGCGGCGTTCGCAATATGCGTTTCGATGGCCTTGCCGGCGCGCAGCGAATCGCGCGCCTGCAGAGCGTCGAGAATCGCGCGGTGCTCGGTGTACGTGGACAGCACGAGCTCGCGCCGATAGAACGGCATGCGCTGGCTTTCCTTCATGATCTCCGCGCTGCTGCGCAGGATCGATTCGATCGCCGCATTGCCGGCAATGCTGACGATCCGCATATGGAACTCGTAGTCGAGGCGCGCGGCCTCGTCGAGTTCCTCGCAGGCGAGCGCGGTTTGCATTGCCGCGACGTTTTCTTCGAGCCAGGCGAGGTCGCTGTCGCTGACCGCGAGCACCGCCATGCGCGCGACGAAGCCTTCGAGCGCGTAGCGCATCTGATAGGTGTCCGGCAGCGACGACTGCTCGGCGAAGCGCCACGATTGCGCCGCTTTCGCCTCGGTGCTTTCGACGTACACGCCCTTGCCGGGGCGGATCACGAGCAGCCCGAGCGCTTCGAGTGTCGAGAGCGCTTCGCGCAGCGATGCGCGGCTGATCGACAGTTCATCGGAAAGCTGGCGCTGCGCCGGCAGCAGACTGCCCACTGGATAGACGCCCCCTTCGATTCGCTCGCGAATGGTCGCGATGGCGGCGTCGGTGACGGTGTGCGGGACGTTTTTCATGATGGCTCACTCGATGGCGCGGTCTGACCGGTATTCTAGTACGCGATCAGGGCGGGCGTTGCATGCCACGGCGGCGTTCCGCAATCCGCCCCTAAACCGCTTGAGAAACAACGGGTAAACACTGTTCGATCAATCCTTGACGTGAGTATATCGGCTTCCTACTATTCGCCATAACAGTACTGGTCGGACCAGTCTGAACAGATGCCACCGAGACACCGTTATCAGGAGGAAGCCGTGCTGAAATTCTTCAATTCGCTGTTTGGCCGCGTCGTCATCGCGCTCGTGGCGGGCGTCGTGCTCGGCGCGCTTTATCCGCAGTTTGCCCAGTCGTTGCGCCCGCTCGGCGACGGCTTCCTCAAGCTCATCAAGATGGTGATCGGGCCGATCGTGTTCTGCGTCGTCGTGAGCGGCATGGCGCACGCGGGCGACCTGCGCAAGGTCGGGCGCGTCGGCCTGAAGGCGGTGGTCTACTTCGAAGCGATGACGACGATCGCGCTCGTGATCGGCGCGCTGCTCGCCTATGCGACGCGTCCCGGCGCCGGCATGAACGTGAACCTCAATGCGCTCGATGCGGCCTCGCTCGCGACCTACACCGAGCATGCGAAGAGCCTGAAGGACACCGCGGGCTTCCTGCTGAAGATCATCCCCGAGACGGCCTTCAACGCGTTCGCGACCGGCGACATCCTGCAGATTCTCGTGTTCTCGGTGCTGTTCGGCTCGGCGCTGTCGCTGCTCGGCAAGCGCGCGCAACGCGTGAGCGGGCTGATCGACGAACTCTCGCAGGTATTCTTCCGCGTGATGGGCTTCATCATCAAGCTCGCGCCGCTCGGCGTGCTCGGCGCGATCGCGTTCACGACCGGCACCTACGGCGTGGCGTCGCTCAAGCAGCTCGGCATGCTCGTGCTGGTGTTCTACGCGAGCTGCGCCGTGTTCGTCGTGGTCGTGCTCGGTGCCGTGATGCGGCTCGCGGGCTTCAACATCTTCAAGCTGATCGGCTACCTGCGCGAGGAACTGTCGATCGTGCTCGGCACCGCGTCCTCGGATGCCGTGCTGCCACAGATCATGCGCAAGCTCGAATGGATGGGCGTCAAGGATTCGACGGTCGGCCTCGTGATTCCGACCGGCTACTCGTTCAATCTCGACGGCTTCTCGATCTATCTGACGCTCGCGGTCATCTTCATCGCGCAGGCCACCAACACGCCGCTGTCGATCCACGACCTGATCGTCGTCGTGCTGGTGTCGCTCGTGACCTCGAAGGGCGCGCATGGCATTCCGGGCTCGGCGATCGTGATTCTCGCCGCGACGCTCTCCGCGATTCCGGCGATTCCCGTGCTCGGCCTCGTGCTGATCCTGCCGGTCGACTGGTTCGTCGGCATCGCCCGCGCGCTCACTAACCTGATCGGCAACTGCGTCGCGACGGTGGTGGTCGCCGTGTGGGAAAACGATATCGACAAGGCGCGCGCGCATCGCGTGCTGAACCGCGACGCGGCGCTGCGCTACGTGCCGGCCGTCGACGACGGGCTCGCCGAGCCCGGTGCGGCCGAACACGCACCGGCCGTTTGAGGCGCGTGCTTCCGACGACGCGACGCGGCGCGGCTCGCGCGCAATCGAACGAGCCGCCGCTATCGTCTGCGCAACTTCCCTGATTTCACGCGCCGGCGGATGCAGGCAATCCGCCGGTTGTTATCGGGCTTTCCCCGCATTTTCACCGAACTTTCCGTTATCCGACCGACATCATGGCGACTCCGATCCTCGACCCGAATGCTCCCGCCTTCACGCGCCGCTACATGAACCTCGCCGATCCGCGCCTCGGCGCCAAGGCGCTGCTCGCCAGCGACGAATTCTTCGCGCCGAAAGAGCGCATGCTCGACCCGCAGCCGGCGGTGTTCATCCCTGGCAAATACGACGACCACGGCAAGTGGATGGACGGCTGGGAAACGCGCCGCAAGCGCACGACCGGCCACGACTACTGCGTGATCCGCCTCGCGCGGCCCGGTGTCGTGCATGGCATCGATCTCGATACGAGCCACTTCACCGGCAATTTCCCGCCGGCCGCGTCGATCGACGCGTGCTACGCCGAAGGCGACCTGCTGCCCGATAACGCCGACTGGCAAACGCTCGTGCCCGCGACGACGCTACAGGGCAACCAGCATCACTACGTCGAGGTGAGCGACGCGCGCGCATTCACGCATCTACGCGTGAACCTGTATCCGGACGGCGGGCTTGCGCGTCTGCGCGTGTACGGCCAGCCGCAGCGCGACTGGACGCGCGTCGAGCGCGGCACGCTGCTCGATCTCGCCGCGATCGAAAACGGCGCGTATCTCGTCGCCGCGAACAACCAGCATTTCGGGCCCGCCTCGCAGATGCTGATGCCGGGCCGCGGCGTCAACATGGGCGACGGCTGGGAAACGCGGCGCCGCCGCGAGCCGGGCAACGACTGGGCGATCGTCGCGCTCGCGCGGCCCGGTGTGATCCGCAAGATCGAAGTGGACACCGCGCACTTCAAGGGCAATTTCCCGGACCGCTGCTCGCTGCAGGCCGCCTCGGTGACGGGCGGCACCGACGATTCGCTCGTCACGCAGGCGATGTTCTGGCCGGTGCTGCTCGGCGAGCAGAAACTGCAGATGGATCACGTGCATACGTTCGCGGACGGGCTCGCCGCGCTCGGTCCCGTCACGCACGTGCGCTTCAACATCTTCCCGGACGGCGGCGTGTCGCGCCTGCGTCTGTGGGGCGAGATCGCTTAACTTAACGTAACGGAATGGAGCGGCACGCATGAAGACCTTGCAGATGGAGCGCCTGACGCGCGCGGCCTTCGCCCCGTTCGGCGACGTGATCGAACTCGACGGCGCGCGTCATTTTTCGATCAACGGCGGCACGACCGAGCGCTATCACGACCTCGCGCGCGTCGACGTGACGGAGCAGGGCGGCCGGCCGCTCGTCAACCTGTTTCGCGCGCAGCCGCGCGCGCTGCCCGTCGACGTCACGCTGATGGAGCGGCATCCGCTCGGCAGCCAGGCTTTCATTCCCTTGCGCGCGTGCCGCTATCTGGTGGTGGTCGCGCCGGCGGGCGAATTCGATCCGGCGCGCCTGCGCGCGTTCTGGACCGATGCCTGGCAGGGCGTCAATTATGCGAAGGGGGTTTGGCACCACCCGCTGCTCGCGCTCGACGAAGTCAGCGATTTCGTCGTGGTCGACCGTGGTGGCGAGCAGCCGAATTGCGATGAATTGCAGCTCGCCGAACCGTGGCGGCTCACGTTCGAAACGAACCTCGAACTGGTGGCCGAATGACGGTCGAATAGCAGCCGCAGCCGCAAGACCGCGCGCCGCATGAAAAAAGACCCGGCAGATTCGCATCTGCCGGGTCTTTTTTCGATCTGCCCAGCCACTTACCGCCATGTGGCCGGCGACGCATCAATGCTTGCGATGCGGGCAATTCTCCTTCGTACACGCCCCATACAGCGCCAGCGCGTGTTCCTGCAGCTTGAAGCCGCGTTCCCTCGCGATGGACTGCTGACGGCTTTCGATTTCCGGGTCGAAAAATTCTTCGACGAGGCCGCAATCGAGACACACGAGGTGATCGTGGTGCGACCCTTCGTTCAGTTCGAACACCGCCTTGCCCGATTCGAAATTGCTGCGCGAAAGCAGGCCGGCCTGCTCGAATTGCGTCAGCACGCGATACACGGTCGCGAGACCGATATCGAGTTCCTCGTGCAGGAGGTTGCGGTACACGTCTTCGGCGGTCAGGTGACGCACCGGACTGTGCTGGAAAATCTCAAGGATTTTGAGGCGCGGAAGGGTCGCCTTGAGCCCGATATTCTTGAGATCGGTTGGATTGGTCATGACAAGGGATCCCTAGAGTACAATGCTGGGCTCTCATAGTAATGTGTTTTTGCCGTTCTGGTCATCTTCGATGGAATGAAGCGCGGCTCGCAAGCGGGCCCGCACGGTGAGTGAAATGATTTCAAAATCTCAATTGATCTACCGGGGGAGCCGCATGCGGGGTACCTTGATCGCTGTTGCGACTGTCGCGGTTCTTGCCGGATGTTCCACCTACGACAGCGTGACCCAGCGCATCGCCCAGAGCATCACGCCGTATCGGATTACGGTGGTGCAAGGTAATTTCGTCTCGCACGAAATGGCCGAGCAGATGAAGGCCGGCATGACGCGCGCCCAGGTGCGCCAGTTGCTCGGCACGCCGCTCCTGACCGACATGTTCCACGCGGATCGCTGGGATTACGTGTTCTATTTCAAGCGCGGCTCGACCGCCGTGGTGCAGCAGCGCGACTTCGTGGTGTTCTTCTCGGGCGACCTCGTGACCCACTGGACGGGCGGCGAAGATCTGCCGACCAACCTCGAATTGCTGGCCGAAATCGACGGCGATCGCAGCGGCCGAAGGGCGCATGCGGCGGCGCCGTCAGCGGCGAGCGCCGCGGCGGCCGCAAGCGATGCGGCCGCGGCCAGCGCGCCGGCGGCAGCGGCTGCGCCGGGCGTGGACACGACGCGCTCGCCGTCGGTCGAAGGTGCTGTCGACGCGGCGGCTGCGCCGTCCACCGACGCGAACGCGGAAGCCGCCCAGGCCGCCAACCGCGCGACCAACGCGGTGCAGACGCCGTCGGGCGCGACGCCGTCCGTGCGCTCGGCCGTGCCGACCGCGAACGGCGGCGGCATCCCGAATCAGGGTCCGACGAGCGGCGGCCAGCCGCAATTCCAGTTCCACCGTCCGCCGCCGCCGGCTCCGGCCACGCAGAGCAACCCGGTCGGCCCGACCGGCTCGCAGGGTAGCGGCGGCCCGACGCTGAACGCACCGCTCACCGGTTCCTCGTCGAATTCGGGAACGGGCGAGTAATCAGACTGTCCGTGTTGTAAGGCGGGCTGCGCGCCGCGCGTGGCGCCCGCCGGATTTCTCCGCTTGTCCCGCGAGGCGCGGCGCCTCGCCGTGCTGTCCGATTCCGCAGCCTGCCGCCGCTTTCGCCCGCATTGCCGCGGCGTGTCTGCGGGTGGTGTCTGCCCGTGTCTTTTTACGAACCCTCATCGTCATGAAAATTGCCATTGCTGGCGCATCGGGCCGTATGGGCCGCATGCTCATCGAAACAGTCCTTAACGATGCCGGTGCGACGCTGTCCGGTGCGCTGTGCCGCGCGGACTCCGCGCAGGCCGGGCAGGACGCCGGCGCGTTCCTCGGCAAGCAGACCGGCGTGCTGCTCACCGACGACATCGAGCGCGTCTTCGCCGAATCCGACTATCTGATCGACTTCACGCGCCCGGACGCCACGCTGCGCCACCTCGAAGCCGCGCAGCGCCACAACGTGAAAATGGTGATCGGCACGACCGGCTTCGATAACGAGCAGAAAGCACAGTTGCGCGCGGCGTCGGAGAAGATCGGCGTCGTGTTCGCGTCGAACATGAGCGTCGGCGTGAACGTCACGCTGAAGCTGCTCGAATACGCGGCACGCCAGTTCGCGACCGGCTATGACATCGAGATTATCGAGGCGCATCATCGTCACAAGGTCGATGCGCCGTCCGGCACCGCGCTGACGATGGGCGAAGTGATCGCCGACGCGCTCGGCCGCAATCTCGACGAATGCGCGGTCTACGGTCGCGAAGGCGTGACCGGCGAGCGCGATCCGTCCACGATCGGCTTCTCGGCGATTCGCGGTGGCGACATCGTCGGCGATCATACGGTGCTGTTCGCCGGCATCGGCGAGCGCATCGAGATCACGCACAAATCGGCGAGCCGGTTGTCGTATGCTCAAGGCGCGCTTCGTGCTGTACGGTTCCTCGAAGGCCACGCAACCGGCTTCTTCGACATGCAGGACGTGCTTGGCCTGCGTTGAGTGCGCTGAGTGCATTAAGTGCGCTCAGCGGGCGCGTGGCGCACGCCGGCGCGCGGCTTCGAGCGCGCTCCTGAAGTCACTTTCCTACGGCGAGGTCAGATGGCAGGCGGCAGCGGCATCATCCATTACCTGCAGACGAGCGACGCGATCACGCATGGCGTCGCCTACGTGCTGCTGGCCATGTCGATCGCGAGCTGGTGCTTTCTGCTCGTCAAGAGCTGGTTCCTGACGCGCGCGAAACGCCAGGCCACGCGGGCGATCGCACAGTTCTGGCAGGCGCCGACATTGTCCGAGGGCGTCGCCACGCTGCGCCGCGTGGATCGCGAGCGCGTGTTCGCGCCGCTCGCCGAAGCGGCACTGCATGCGGCCGAAGTCGACATTCCGGGCGCGCTGCTCGCGCGCGTCGAGCGTAGCGAACGGGTATTGCGGGCGCTGCGCCAGGCGCTCAACGCGTCGCAGCGGCGGCTAGAATTCGGCCAGGTGCTGCTGGCGTCGGTCGGCAGCACGGCGCCGTTCGTCGGCCTGCTCGGCACTGTGTGGGGCATCTATCACGCGCTCGGCAGCATCGCGGCGAGCGGCCAGGCGCAGATCGAAAACGTCGCCGGGCCGGTTGGCGAAGCGCTGATCATGACCGCGTTCGGTCTCGTCGTCGCGATTCCAGCCGTGCTGGCGTACAACGTGCTCGGGCGTCTCGCGCGGCAGTTGTCCGAGGAACTCGACGGCTTCGCACACGATCTGCACGTCTACGTGTGTGCGCCGTCCGAGCACGTGCCGCCGCCAGTGCGCGCGCAGCAGGCGGCGCACGAAGCGCACCGCTGACGCGCGGCGGGCCGGGGCGCACCGCGGCTCGCGAAGGATCGCGGAAGCGCGTACCCGCTTCTGCAAGCTCGGGCAAGCCCGCGGACAGGCCCAGACGCAAGGAAGCACAAGGAGGCGATATGGCATTCGGCGGACTCGAGAAAAAGCAGGCGGCCGCGCCGATGGCCGAGATCAACATGACGCCGCTGATTGACGTCATGCTCGTGCTGCTCGTGATTTTCATCATCACCGCGCCGCTGTTTTCGCATGCGATCCGGCTCGATCTGCCGAAGGTCGCGGCGGCGCCCGCGCGTCAGACCCCGCAAACCATTTCCCTTTCGATCGACGCCGCCGGCCGGCTGTACTGGAACAGCCAGCCGATCACGCTCGCGCAGATGCGTGCGCAATTCGCCGAGGCCGGCAAGCAGACCGAGCAGCCGGAAATCCAGCTACGCGCCGAGCGCTCGACGCGCTACGAAGTGATCGCGCAAGTCATGGGCGCCGCGCAGCAGGCGGGGCTCGAACGCATCGGCTTCGTGACCGATCCGCCGCCGCCCGCCGCGCAACGTTGACGAGCTGCGGCGTTCGATATGACGCCCAACGTGACGTCTGACCTGGCGTTCAAGGTCCGGCGCTTCGCGCCCGAGGCGAAGGCCGCTGCCCGCGTGCTCCTGCACCGCCGGCCATGCCGCGTTTGCGTCGGTGCGCGCGGCAATCCGAACCCCGCCGGACCCGCATGAATCTTTTGCGCCGGCGCGGTGCTCGCGATGCGGATGCCCCACGCCCGCCGACCCGTGCGCCATGCCGCGCGGCGCGCCCGTCCGCGAACGGTATAATCAGCCCTTTCCCCGCGAAGGGGAAACGACGCGATTCCATCCAGTTCCATCCAGCAGAGCACCAGGCCGGTGCGAAAGCACCGAACCCAGCGATCCCATCACACCATGCACGAAAAATACGTTCCCTCCGACGTCGAAGCCGCCGCGCAAGGACAATGGCGCGCCATCGACGCCTACAAGACGACGGAAACCACCGACAAGCCCAAGTTCTACTGCGTCTCGATGCTGCCGTATCCGTCGGGCAAGCTGCATATGGGGCACGTGCGCAATTACACGATCAACGACGTGATGTACCGTTATCTGCGGATGAACGGCTACAACGTGCTGATGCCGATGGGCTGGGACGCGTTCGGCATGCCCGCCGAAAACGCGGCGATGGCCAACAACGTGCCGCCCGCGCAATGGACCTACGACAACATCGCTTACATGAAGAAGCAGATGCAGTCGATGGGCCTCGCGATCGACTGGTCGCGCGAAGTCGCGACCTGCAGCCCCGACTACTACAAGTGGAACCAGTGGCTGTTCCTGAAGATGCTCGAAAAGGGCATCGCGTACAAGAAAACCGGCACCGTCAACTGGGACCCGGTCGACCAGACCGTGCTTGCCAACGAGCAGGTGATCGACGGGCGCGGCTGGCGCTCGGGCGCGCTCGTCGAAAAGCGCGAAATCCCGATGTACTACATGCGCATCACGCAGTACGCCGACGAACTGTTGAACGATCTCGAAGGCCTCGGCTGGCCCGAGCGCGTGAAGATCATGCAGCAGAACTGGATCGGCAAGAGCTTCGGCGTGAACTTCGGCTTCCCGTACGAAATCGACGGCGAACAGAAGCTGCTGCGCGTGTTCACGACGCGTGCCGACACGATCATGGGCGTCACGTTCTGCGCGGTCGCCGCCGAGCATCCGCTTGCCACGCGTCTCGCGCAGGACAAGCCGGAACTGCAGGCGTTCATCGACGAATGCAAGCGCGGCGGCGTTGCCGAAGCCGACGTCGCGACGATGGAAAAGAAGGGCATGGCCACCGGCTTCTACGTCACGCATCCGCTGACGCAGGAGCAGGTCGAGGTGTGGGTCGGCAACTACGTGCTGATGAGCTACGGTGAAGGCGCGGTGATGGGCGTGCCGGCGCACGACGAGCGCGATTTCGCGTTCGTGAAGAAATACGGTCTGCCGGTCAAACAGGTGGTGGCGGTCGAAGGCAAGGCGTTCTCGACCGATGCCTGGGCCGAGTGGTATGGCGAGAAGACCGGCACGCTCGTGAACAGCGGCAAGTACGACGGCCTCGCGTACGACGCGGCGGTGGACCGCATCGCCGCCGACCTCAAGGCACTTGGCCTCGGCGACAAGCAGATCACGTGGCGTCTGCGCGACTGGGGCGTATCGCGCCAGCGTTACTGGGGCACGCCGATTCCGATCATCCACTGCCCGACGTGCGGCGACGTGCCGGTGCCGGAACAGGACCTGCCCGTCGTGCTGCCGGAAGACCTCGTGCCGGACGGCACGGGCAACCCGCTCGCGAAGTCCGAAGCGTTCGTGAACTGCACGTGCCCGAAGTGCGGCGGCGCGGCCAAACGCGAAACCGACACGATGGACACCTTCGTCGACTCGTCGTGGTACTTCTACCGCTACGCGTCGCCGGACGCGAAGACGATGGTCGACGAGCGCACCGATTACTGGGCGCCGATGGATCAATACATCGGCGGCATCGAGCACGCGATCCTGCACCTGCTGTACTCGCGCTTCTGGGCGAAGGTGATGCGCGACCTCGGTCTCGTGAAGTTCGGCGAGCCGGCGAAGAACCTGCTCACCCAGGGCATGGTGCTCAACGAAACCTACTACCGCGAAAACGACGCGGGCAAGAAGACCTGGTACAACCCGGCTGACGTGACCGTGTCGTTCGACGACAAGGGCCGCCCGGTCGGCGCGGTGCTCAACGCGGACGGCCAGCCGGTCGTGCTCGGCGGCGTCGAGAAGATGTCGAAGTCGAAGAATAACGGCGTCGACCCGCAGATGCTGATCGATCAGCATGGCGCGGACACCGCGCGTCTGTTCGTGATGTTCGCGGCACCGCCCGAGCAGCAGCTCGAATGGTCGGGCTCGGGCGTCGAAGGCGCGAGCCGCTTCCTGCGCCGCGTGTGGAACTTCGGTCATGCGAACGAAGCCGCGCTGCGCGCGGGCGGCCCGCTCGACGCCGCGCAACTGAACGACGCCGACAAGGCGCTGCGCCGCGAGATCTACAGCGTGCTGAAGCAGGCCGACTTCGACTATCAGCGCCTGCAGTACAACACGGTGGTGTCGGCCGCGATGAAGATGCTCAACGCGCTCGACGGCGCGAAGGGCGCGCAGCCGGCCGTGCTGCGCGAAACCTACGGCGTGATGCTGCGCGTGCTGTACCCGGTCGTGCCGCACCTGACGTTCCAGCTCTGGCAGGAACTCGGTTACGCCGACGCCTTCGGCACGCTGCTTGATGCGCCGTGGCCGAAGGTCGACGAGAAGGCGCTGGAGCAGGCCGAGATCGAACTCGTGCTGCAGGTGAACGGCAAGGTGCGCGGCGCGCTGACGGTCGCGAAGGACGCGTCGCGCGAAGCGATCGAGCAGCAGGCGGCCGCGCACGAAATGGTCGCGAAGTTTAGCGAAGGCAAGGCGCCGAAGAAGATCATCGTGGTGCCGGGCCGTCTCGTGAACGTGGTCGTTTGACGGGCCACGATCTCATGCCGGCAGATGCGCGCCGCCCGTTTGGCGGCGTGTATCCGACCCGCGAATCCACAGCGAACCGGGAGCGAATGTGACTCGCAGATCGTTTTTGACGCTCGCTTGCAGCGTAATGATGTTGTCGGCCTGCGGCTTCCAGTTGCGCGGCCAGCAGGACTACGCGTTCAAGCGTCTCTATGTGGCCGGCGCGACGCCGGCGGCCGCCGCGCGGCTCACGCGCATGATCCAGGGCGGCAGCGACACGGTGGTGGTCAATTCGCCCGCCAACGCCGATGCGATCCTGCAGATCTCGCAGAACCGCAACATCAGCACGCTGACGCTGAATACGCTCGGTGTCGTCGCCGAGTATCAGCTGAATCTGCAGATGGGGTACACGCTGGTCGGCAAGGACGGCACGATCCTGATTCCGGGCAGTGTGATCGCCTTGAATCGCGCGATGACCTATAGCGACCAGTTCTCGCAGGCGAAGTCCGCCGAGTCCGACATTCTGTTCACCGACATGGAGAACGACGCGATCGATCAGTTGATCCGCCGTCTCGGCGTGGTGCGCTCGCTGCATCCGACGCCGGCCGAGGCCGTGCCAGCCGTCGCGCCGCGCGCGCCGCTGCCGCCGCCGCCGCTGTGAGCGGCGCGCCGTTCGTGATCGACCGTACTTCATCCATTCCGCTCACCGCCCGCCATGCAACTGCGACCTGACGCGCTCGAAACGCATCTCGCCAAAGGACTCGCCGGCCTGTACGTCGTGTACGGCGACGAGCATCTGCTCGCGCAGGAAGCGAGCGACCGGATTCGCGCAGCGGCGCGCGCGGCGGGCTTTACCGACCGCTCGGTGTTCACGGTCGAGCGCGGCTTCGACTGGAGTTCGCTGCTCGGCGCGAGCCAGTCGATGTCGCTGTTCGGCGACCGGCAACTGGTCGAGTTGCGCATTCCGTCGGGCAAGCCGGGCAAGGAAGGCGCCGACGCGCTGAAGGCGCTCGCGGCCGCCGTCAACGACGACGTGCTGACGATGATTACGCTGCCGCGCCTCGATGCGGCCACGCAGAAGTCCGCATGGTTCACCGCGCTCGCCGAGGCGGGCGTCGCGCTGAAGATCGATCCGGTCGAGCGCGCGCAATTGCCGAACTGGGTCGGCCAGCGGCTCGCGGCGCAGGGGCAGCGCGTCGCGGCTGGCGAAGAGGGGCGGCGCGCGCTCGCGTTCATCGCCGAGCGCGTCGAGGGCAACCTGCTTGCCGCACATCAGGAAATCCAGAAGCTCGGGCTGTTGTATCCGAGCGGTACGCTGAGCTTCGATCAGGTGCAGGACGCCGTGCTCAACGTCGCGCGTTACGACGTGTTCAAGCTCAACGAGGCGATGCTCGCGGGCGACGTCGGCCGGCTCGCGCGCATGCTCGACGGGCTGCGCGGCGAGGGCGAGGCGGCGGTGCTCGTGCTGTGGGCCGTCGTCGAGGAAGTGCGCACGCTGCTGCGGATCAAGCGCGGCGTCGCGGCCGGCAAGCCGCTCGCGATGCTCACGCGCGAGAACCGCGTGTGGGGACCGCGCGAGCGGCTGATCGGGCCGGCGCTCTCGCGCGTCAGCGAGGCGGCGCTCGAAAAGGCGCTTGCGCTGGCGGCGAAGCTCGACCGCCAGGTGAAGGGCTTGTCGGGCGGCACGCGGGGCAAGCATCGCGACGATCCGCCGCCCGATCCGTGGGATGGCCTGTTCGAACTCGCGATGACGGTCGCCGCGCCCAGGCCGTCAGCGGCGGCGCCCGTGCCGCCGCCACGGCCTCGCACGCCGGCGGCGTCGGCACGGCGGCCAGTCTGACGCGGCTGAGGCGCGCGAGCCTCGGCCGGGATGCGGTGGTTGCGCATGGGGTCGACGCCGTGCAGACGCCGACAAGCGCATGGTAGCCGCCAGCCGCTTTTCGCATACTTTTGCATACGGATCGTCGCGCTTCGTCCGCTACACCCGACGCCATAGCAACGGCAATGCAACGCGACGACAAACCCGCGGCATCGCAGCGCACCGGCCGTCCGCGTGCAAGCAAAGCCCCGGTGCCCGACTTACAATCGTTTGATCTTTCGCTAATTCTGTCCGACCACCGCACCTCGACGTGCGAGGCATCACGAGAATGACCATGGATATCGACCAGTACATGACCGACCTCGGCCAGCGCGCGCGCCAGGCATCACGCGCGATGGCGCGAGCTTCGACCGCCGCGAAGAACGCCGCGCTCGCGGCCATCGCCGAGGCCATCGAACGCGATGCCGCGCTGCTCAAGCAGGCGAATGCGCGCGACCTCGAACGGGCGCGCGACAAGGGGCACGATGCGGCGTTCATCGACCGTCTGACGCTGTCGGACAAGGCGCTGAAGACGATGGTCGAGGGTCTGCGCCAGGTCGCGGCGCTGGCCGACCCGATCGGCGAGATCAGCAATCTCAAGTACCGGCCGAGCGGCATCCAGGTCGGCCAGATGCGCGTGCCGCTCGGCGTGATCGGCATCATCTACGAATCGCGCCCGAACGTGACGATCGACGCGGCGGCGCTATGCCTGAAGTCCGGCAACGCGACGATTTTGCGCGGCGGCTCGGAAGCGCTCGAATGCAATACCGCGCTCGCGAAGCTGATCGGCGAGGGGCTCCAAGCAGCCGGCTTGCCGCAGGACGCGGTGCAGGTGGTCGCGACCTCGGACCGCGCGGCGGTCGGCAAGCTCATCACGATGACCGGCTATGTCGACGTGATCGTGCCGCGTGGCGGCAAGAGCCTGATCGAGCGGCTCATCAACGAAGCGCGCGTGCCGATGATCAAGCACCTCGACGGCATCTGCCACGTCTACGTCGACGACCGCGCCGATCTCGCCAAGGCGCTCAACGTCTGCGATAACGCGAAGACGCACCGCTACGGCACCTGCAACACGATGGAAACGCTGCTGGTCGCGCGCGGCATCGCCGCCGAAGTGCTGCCGCCGCTTGGGCAGTTGTATCGCGACAAGGACGTGGAACTGCGCGTCGACGCGGCGGCGCGCGCGGTGCTGGCCGATGCGGGCGTCGGTCCGCTCGTCGAGGCGACCGAGGAAGACTGGCGCACCGAATACCTCGCGCCGGTGCTCGCGATCAAGATCGTCGACAACCTCGACGCGGCGATCGAGCACATCAACACCTACAGCTCGCAGCACACCGACGCGATCGTCACCGAAGACCACGACCGCGCGATGCGCTTCCTGCGCGAAGTCGATTCGGCGAGCGTGATGGTCAACGCATCGACGCGTTTCGCGGACGGCTTCGAGTTCGGCCTCGGTGCCGAGATCGGCATCTCGAACGACAAGCTGCATGCGCGCGGCCCGGTCGGGCTCGACGGGCTGACCTCGCTGAAGTACGTGGTGCTCGGTCACGGCGAGGGCCGTCAGTAAGACCGAAGCCGCACGAATCGACGCGCCGCGAACAACGCCCCTAACGACACTAACGACCCTACGACCGACCACAAGGACTATAAGGACCCGCCGATGCTCTGGGTAAAGACGTTTCACATCGTATTGATTGCTTCCTGGTTTGCCGGCCTGTTCTATCTGCCGCGCATCTTCGTCAATCTGGCGATGGAAACCGAACCCGCGGCAACGGCGCGTCTTCTGTTGATGGCGCGCAAGCTGTTCCGCTTCATGACCTTCATCGCGGTGCCGGCGCTCGCGTGCGGGCTGTGGTTGTGGCTCGTGATCGGCATCGGCAGCGGGCAGGGCTGGATTCACGCGAAGGTCGGCGTGGTCGTGCTGCTCGTCGTCTACCACGCGTATTGCGGCGTGCTGCTGCGCCGGTTCGAGCGCGGCGAGAACCGCCGCTCGGACAAGTGGTATCGGATGTTCAACGAACTGCCGGTGCTCGGCATGCTCGCGGCGGTTGCGCTGGTGGTGATCAAGCCGTTCTGAGCGGTCGACGGCGCCTCGGCCGTCGCGCGGGAAAGCGGCAGGGAAAACAGCAGGAAAAGCGCGAGAAAAAGCGGGAAAAGACAAAAGGGCGGTGTGCCGGTTGAACGGCACACCGCCCTTCGTTTTATTGGCGGCTGAGCACTTTGCCGCCGCGCATCACCCCTGCGAATCCACCCGCCGCCGATGAATTACCTCTTTCGTCTGCGCGAGCTTTTCCACGAGTTCCGGCCCACGGCTCAACGCGACGCCGACCGCGAGAATGTCGCCGATCGCGAGATGCGACACGCGCGAGGTCATCGGCGAAAAGATGTCGGTGTCTTCGTCGACGTTCGCAAACAGGCCCACCGTCGCGAGCCGCGCGAGCGGCGAGTTGCCGTGCGTGATCGCGATGACCTTCGCGCCCGCGTTGAGCGCGGCCTTCGCGGCGTCGATGATGTCGCGCGTGCGGCCCGTGTTTGAGATCGCGACCACGACGTCGCCCGCGCCGAGCAGCGCCGACGACATCAGAAACGTATGCGGGTCCGAATACGCGACGCTCGGCATGCCGAGCCGGAAGAACTTGTGCTGCACGTCGAGCGCGGCGATGCCCGAGCCGCCCGCGCCGTAGAACTCGATGCGGCGCGCGCGCGCGAGCAGGTCGATCGCCGCCGCGACGCTGTCCGACGAGAGGTTGTTGCGCACCTGGATCAGCGCGCCGATGGTCCGGTCGAGCACCTTCGCGGCGACGCCGGGCGTCGGTTCGTCGGGCCGCACGTCGCGATACACGGCAGGCACTTCGGCCGCGATGCCTTGCGCAAGCCGGATCTTGAATTCGCGAAACCCCGAAAAGCCGAGCGCATGACAGAACCGCGCGATGGTCGGCTGGCTCACGCCCGCGCGCGCGGCCACTTCGGTCATCGACAGATCGAGCACCTCGCGCGGCGCCTCGATCACGTAATCGGCCAGCTTGCGCTCGGACGGGCGCAACTGGTCGCGCATCTCTTCCACCTGAGACAGCATCATCGGACAACTCGCACTATGCTGAAGAATCCGTGGACTATAGCCGATTGGCCGATAGCGCACAAAAGGCAAGTACAAAAACTACATATTGGCGTCTAAGTGTATTCCCTGGGTTTGAATCGAAAAGCACCGGTAGGCCGCCAGTAGGGCGATGCGCCGTGTTTTACGATGTGGCGATGCAACAGCGCTCTCCGTTGCGATCGTGTAGTTTTTCTACTAAGATGGCGTCGTTCGAGAGCAGCACACACGACTTGCCGATCCCTACCCCGCGATACCGCCCGCCGCCAGCGACGAAGGAGCTCAGATGGTTTCCCCGCATTCGCAATTGTTGAAGGTCACGCAGCGCGTGATCGAGCGCAGCAAGCCCACCCGCGAGGCGTATCTGGCCCGCATCCATCATGCGCAGGGCAAGTTCCCGGCGCGCGGCGCGCTCTCGTGTGCGAACCTCGCGCACGGTTTCGCGGGGCTCGAAGGCAACGACAAGCTCGTCATCAAGCAGATCCGTGAGCCGAACCTCGGCATCGTTTCGTCGTACAACGAGATGCTGTCGGCCCACGCGCCGTACAAAAACTACCCGGACATCATCAAGCAGGCCGCGCGCGAAAACGGCGGTGTCGCGCAATTCGCGGGCGGCGTGCCGGCGATGTGCGACGGCATCACCCAAGGCAACGCGGGCATGGAGCTGTCGCTCTTTTCGCGCGAAGTGATCGCGATGAGCACGGCCGTCGCGCTCACGCACAACATGTTCGACGCGGCGCTGTGCCTCGGCATCTGCGACAAGATCGTGCCGGGCCTTCTGATCGGCGCGCTGCAATTCGGCCATCTGCCGACGATCTTCGTGCCGGCCGGCCCGATGGCGAGCGGCCTCTCCAACGACGACAAAGCGAAGACGCGCCAGCTGTATGCGACCGGCCAGTGCGGCCGCGAGGCGTTGCTCGAAGCCGAAGCGGCCGCGTATCACAGCCACGGCACCTGCACGTTCTACGGCACCGCGAACAGCAACCAGATGCTGATGGAAGTAATGGGCCTGCATCTGCCGGGCTCGGCCTTCGTGCATCCGCACACGCCGCTGCGCGACGCGCTGACCGCGCAGGCCGCGCGCCGCGTGCTCGATCTGACGGTCGAGCGCGGCCACTACATGCCGATCGGCCACGTGGTCGACGAGAAGGCGATCGTCAACGGCATCGTCGCGCTGCTGGCGACGGGCGGCTCGACCAATCACACGCTGCACCTCGTCGCGATTGCGCGCGCGGCCGGCATCGTGATCGACTGGGACGACTTCGACGCGCTCTCGCAAGCGGTGCCGCTGCTCGCGAAAATCTATCCGAACGGCAAGGCCGACGTGAACCACTTCCACGCGGCCGGCGGCGTCGCGTTCCTCGTGCGCAATCTGCTCGAAGGCGGTCTGCTGCATGAAGACGTCAACACCGTGGTGGGCAAGGGGCTCAAGCGCTACACCGAGGAGCCGAAGCTGATCGACGGCAAGCTGCAGTGGGTCGCGGGCGCCGAGGCGAGCGCCGATACGGCCGTGCTGCGCGGCATCGCGGAACCGTTCCAGGCGGACGGCGGCCTGCGTCTGATGCAGGGCAAGCTGGGCCGCGGCGTCATCAAGATTTCGGCGGTCGCGGCGCAGCATCGCAAGGTGAAGGCGCCGGCGATCGTGTTCGATTCGCAGGAAGCAGTGCAGGCGGCTTTCGACAACGGCGAGTTGAAGCGCGATTTCATCGCCGTGGTGCGCTTCCAGGGCGCGCGGGCAAACGGCATGCCGGAACTGCACCGTTTGACGCCGCTGCTCGGTGTGTTGCAGGATCAGGGTTTCCATGTCGCGCTGGTGACCGACGGCCGCATGTCGGGTGCGTCGGGCAAGGTGCCGGCGGTGATCCACCTGTCGCCGGAAGCGTTGCTGCAAGGCCCGATCGGCAAGGTTCGCACGGGCGATATGCTGGTGATCGACGCCGAAGCCGGCGTGCTCGACATCGAGATCGACGCGGCCGAATGGGCCGCGCGCGAGTGCGCCGAGCCGAAGCATCAGGCGGACAACGAGGTCGGCTTCGGCCGCGAGCTGTTCGGCGTGTTCCGCTCGGCGGCGGCGCCGGCGGAGCAGGGCGCATCGGTGTTCGGCGCGATGGTCGGCGAGCCCGGCGCTCACCCGGACCACGCGCACGGCCACCAGCACAGTCATCGGCACCACGACAAACACACGAACGCCGCGTAAGCCAGCGCGGCGCGACAGAAACAAGGAGTCTGACAATGACGGCGAAAACAGTAAGCGATATCGTGCGCCTCGGCCCGGTGATTCCGGTGCTCGCGTTCGACTCGGTCGAGCAGGGCGAACACGTGTCGCGCGCATTGCATGCGGGCGGCGTGAAGGTGCTCGAAATCACGTTGCGCACCGCAGCAGGGCTCGAAGCGATCAAGCGCGCGAGCCAGCTGGCCGAGGACATCGTGGTCGGCGTCGGCACGATCACGAAGCCCGAGCATTGCGCGCAGGCGAAGAAGGCGGGCGCGCAGTTCGGCGTGTCGCCGGGTCTGACGAAGGACATGCACCAGGCCGCGCAGGATGCCGGCCTGCCGCTGCTGCCGGGCGTCATGACGCCGTCGGACATCATTGCCGCGCTGGAGCTCGGCTACGAGATCGTCAAGTTCTTCCCCGCGCAGCAGGCGGGCGGCGTGCCGATGCTGCAGGCATTCCACGGCCCGTTCCCGACGCTGAAGTTCTGCCCGACCGGCGGCATTACGCCCGAGACTGCGCCGCATTTCCTGTCGCTGCCGAACGTGGTTTGCGTCGGCGGTTCGTGGCTCACGCCGAAGGCCGCGCTCGCCGCGCAGAACTGGGACGAGGTCACGCGTCTCGCGCGTGCCGCGAGCCAGTTGGCCGCGCCGGCGCGCTAAGCCCGGCGACAACGCATCGGCTGCCGGAGTGGCTGCCTGAAGCGGGCCCGATACCAGGAGTCTTGTCGATACAGCCGCACCAGGCTGTCGCGCCGAGGCTCTTTTTTTACATGACGGGCGGCCCGGATTTACGCGCGCGCTCGGGAAACAAACAGTAAAATTCAGCGTCCGCGCGGCCAGCCGGGTTTTCAGGCATCGCGCAGGTTGCCGTGAGACGACGTGCTGGCCGTGTTCCGCACTCAGAATCAATAACGAAAGGAGAAGCTTCATGGAAGCTGTCCACGGCAGCATGCTGCTGGTCTACGCGGTGATCGCCATCGCCTTGCTGATCTTGATGATCACGCGCTTCAAGGTCTATCCGTTTCTTGTCCTGATCATCGTCTCGCTGCTGCTCGGCCTCGTGTCCGGCATGCCGATGCAGACCATCGTCAAATCGTTCGAAACCGGTAACGGCAACACGCTCGGCCACATCGCCATCGTGGTCGGCCTCGGCACGATGCTCGGCAAGATGATGGCCGAATCGGGCGGCGCCGAGCGCATCGCGACCACGCTGATCAACTGGTTCGGCGAGAAACACATTCACTGGGCGATGATGGTCGTCGCGATCATCGTCGGCTTGCCGGTGTTCTTCGAGGTCGGCTTCGTGCTGCTGATTCCGATCGCGTTCAACGTCGCACGGCGCACCAATAAATCGCTGCTGCTGGTCGGCCTGCCGATGGTCGCGGGCCTGTCCGTCGTGCACGGCCTGATTCCGCCGCACCCGGCCGCGCTACTCGCCGTGCAGGCCTATCACGCCGACATCGGCAAGACGATCGCCTACGGTCTGATTGTCGGCATTCCGTGCGCGATCGTCGCCGGTCCGCTGTTCGCGCTGCTGGTGAGCCGCCATATCCAGTTGCCGAAGGAAAACGCGCTGGCCGCGCAGTTCCTCGGCAGCGCCGCGAGTGGCGGCAACGGCGCGCAAGCCGACGCACCGAAACGCGAACTGCCGGGCTTCGGCATCACGCTGGTCACGATCCTGTTGCCGGTGGTGCTGATGCTGGTCGGCAGCTGGGCCGACCTGTTCTTCGCGGCGAATACGCTGCCGAACGATCTGCTGCGCTTCTTCGGCAACACCGACGTTGCGCTGCTGACGGCCGTGCTGGTCAGCTTCTGGACCTTCGGCGCGAGCCGCGGCTTTACGCGCGACCAGATTCAGAAGTTCTGCGGCGAGTGTCTCGCGCCGATCGCGGGCATTACGCTGATCGTCGGTGCGGGCGGCGGTTTTGGCCGCGTGCTGATGGATAGCGGCATTTCGAAGGAAATCACCAATGTGGCGACCGCGATTCATCTGTCGCCGCTGATGTTCGGCTGGCTCGTCGCGGCGATGATCCGTCTCGCGACCGGTTCGGCCACCGTCGCGATGACGACCGCTTGCGGCATCGTCGCGCCGATCGCGTTGGCCGGCGGCGTGCAGGTGAAGCCGGAGCTGATGGTGCTCGCGACCGGCTCGGGCTCGCTGATCTTCTCGCACGTGAACGATGGCGGCTTCTGGCTGATCAAGGAATATTTCGGCATGACGGTGGGGCAGACCTTCAAGACATGGTCGCTCCTCGAAACCATCATCTCGGTGATGGGGCTGGGCCTGACCTTCGCGCTGGCGGCGGTCCTGTAAGGAGCTTCAAATGATTCTGATCGCAATGGGCGTGTCGGGCGCCGGCAAGTCGAAGATCGGCGAAATGCTCGCGGAGCGTCTGCATTGCACGTTCACCGACGGCGATGCGTTTCACAGCGCCGCCAACAAGGAGAAAATGCACCACGGCATCCCGCTCTCCGACGAAGACCGCTGGCCGTGGCTGAAGACGATTCGCGCCGCGATCGAGGAAAAGCAGCAGGCGGGCGAGACGGCGGTGTTCACGTGCTCGTCGCTGAAGCGCTCGTATCGCGACGTGCTGCGCGCCGGCGACAAGGACGTCTGCTTCGTCTACCTCAAGGGCTCGCGCGAGGTGCTCGCGGAGCGTCTGGGGCATCGCACCGGGCACTTCTTCGATCCGTCGCTGCTGCAAAGCCAGCTCGATACGCTCGAAGAGCCCGGCGCCGATGAAGCGATCACGGTCAGCATCGATCTGACGCCGGAGCAGATCGTCGACGAAGTGCTCAGGCAGGTCGACGAGCGCTGAGCCGTTGACTTTGGGGTGTGTTCCGGCGCTGCATGCCGGACGCTGAAATACCGGACGCCCATATGCCGGCTACCGAGCGCTGGCTACCAAGCGCCGGACGAAAAAAAGCCGCTCATCCGAGCGGCTTTTTTTACTCCTCGCCGCGACACCGCCGCGAGGCACGACCTGCATAAGCAAGCAGACCAGAATCAGCCGATCCGCTTCGCCAGTTCGACGGCCTTGCCGATGTACGAGCCCGGCGTCATCGAGAGCAGACGGTCCTTCGCGTCCTGCGGAATCGCGAGGCCGCTGACGAACGCCTGCAGCGCTTCGCGCGTAATGCCCTTGCCGCGCGTGAGTTCCTTCAGCTGTTCGTACGGATTCTCGATGCCGTAGCGGCGCATCACGGTCTGCACCGGCTCGGCCAGCACTTCCCAGCAGTTGTCGAGGTCTTCGTTCAGACGCTGCGCGTTCACTTCAAGCTTGTCGAGGCCGCGGATCAGCGAGTCGTAGGCGAGCAGCGAATAGCCGAACGCGACGCCGATGTTGCGCAGCACCGTCGAGTCGGTCAGGTCGCGCTGCCAGCGCGACACCGGCAGCTTGTCGGCGAGGTGGCGCAGCGTTGCGTTGGCGAGGCCGAGGTTGCCTTCGGAGTTTTCGAAGTCGATCGGATTGACCTTGTGCGGCATCGTCGACGAGCCGATTTCGCCGGCTTTCGTGCGCTGCTTGAAGTAGCCGACCGAGATGTAGCCCCACACGTCGCGGTCGAGGTCGAGCAGGATCGTGTTGGCGCGCGAGATCGCGTCGAACAGTTCGGCCATGTAGTCGTGCGGCTCGATCTGGATCGTGTACGGGTTGAACGTGAGCTTCAGGCGGTTTTCGACGACGTCCTTCGAGAACGCTTCCCAGTCGAATTCCGGATACGCGGACAGGTGCGCGTTGAAGTTGCCGACCGCGCCGTTCATCTTGCCGAGCAGTTCGACTTTCGCGATGCGCTCGATCGCGCGTGCGAGACGCGCCGCGACGTTGGCGATTTCCTTGCCGAGCGTGGTCGGGCTGGCCGGCTGGCCGTGCGTGCGCGAGAGCATCGGCTGGGCGGCGTGCGCATGCGCGAGCGCAATGAGGCGCTCGTGCACCGAGCGCAGCGCCGGCAGGATCACGTGTTCGCGCGCGCCGGCGAGCATCAGGCCGTGCGAGGTGTTGTTGATATCTTCCGACGTGCAGGCGAAGTGGATGAACTCGCTCGCGCGCTCCAGTTCTTCCTGACCCTTGACCGATTCCTTGAGCCAGTACTCGACGGCCTTCACGTCGTGGTTCGTGACGCGCTCGATTTCCTTGATGCGCGCGGCGTCGTGCGCGGTGAAGCGCTCGGCCAGTTGCAGCAGGAACTGCTCGGACGCGTCGGAGAAGCGCGGCACTTCGGCGAAGCCGGCGCGCGACAGCGCGATCAGCCAGTGGATTTCGACCGTCACGCGATTGCGCATGAAGGCGGCTTCCGAGAGCCAGTCGCGCAGGGCTTCGGTTTTCGACGCGTAGCGGCCGTCAAGAGGGGAGAGCGCGTTCAGCGCGAACAGGGTGTCGGGGCGGGTGTCGGACATGATGAGGAGCTAAGCGCTCAGCGAGCGGATCGGAAACGGCGGGAACCGCGCATTTTACCACCGTGAGGCGCGGTGCCCGAGCTTCGCGGCCTGGCCGTGCCGGGCGGGCCACCGAGCTTCGGCGCGAGCCCTCGATGCGGCAGGCGCGGGCGAACTGCATGCGCCGGCCCATCGCAGGGCCGGCGGTTTGCGTTGCGGCACCGTGCCTCGCACATGCGGCGCGCCGCTAGAATGCAGACTTCTTTTCTCACGCCGGCGGCGCAATCGCATGGAACTGAAATGGCTCGAAGATTTCATTTCGCTCGCGGAAACGCGTAGCTTCAGCCGCTCGGCCGAATTGCGCCACGTCACGCAGCCGGCTTTCTCGCGCCGCATCCAGGCGCTCGAAGCGTGGCTCGGCACGGAGCTGATCGATCGCTCGGTTTATCCGACGCGGCTTACGGCGGCCGGCCAGGTGTTCAACGAGCAGGCGCTCGCGATGCTCTCGCAGTTCCACGAAGCGCGCGCGCTGTTGCGCGGCCACACGGCGACGCCGCAGGCGACGATCGAATTCGCGGTGCCGCACACGCTTTCGCTCACGTACTTCCCGCGCTGGCTGCAGCGCATCGAGGCGCAGATGGGCCCGATCCACACGCGGCTGCGTGCGCTCAACGTGCACGACGCGGCGCTTTCGCTCGTCGAGGGCGGCTGCGATCTGATGATGGGCTACCACCACCCGAGCCATCCGGTCGCGCTCGATCCGGGCCGCTACGACATGCTGACGCTCGGCCACGAGCCGATCAGCCCGTTTTCGGCGCCGGGCCGCGCGGGCCGCCCGCGGCATACGCTGCCGGGCACGGCCGACGCGCCCACGCCGTATCTGTCGTATACGCCCAATGCGTATCTCGGACGCATGACCGAGGTGATTCTCGCGAACGCGCCCGAGCGCCTCCATCTGGACCGGCTCTACGAAACCGACATGGCCGAGGGGCTCAAGGCGATGGCGCTCGCCGCTCACGGCATTGCCTTCCTGCCGCATAGCGCGGTGGAAGACGCGGTCGCCGAGGGCAAGCTGATCCGTCTCGATCGCGCGACGCGCGGCACGCCCGAAGGGCAGCTCACGCTGAGCATGGAGATTCGCCTGTATCGCGACAAGCTCGCGGCAAAAAGCGACGATGCACGGCAGATTCTCGTGCGGCAGCTATGGGATGTCGTGACGGAAGAACTGAAGCAGGGCGCAGCCTGAAAGCGCGTCGCACCGGCTCGCCGATTGGCTTGCCGACGACGTGAATATGCGGCTTTCCGAGCGTTATGCAAAAAAAACATAATGGGATGAGGAAACGGCATTGGATTTCGATGCGGCGTTTTTTCACAATGCCGGTATTCGATCAACGCCCGGAGCGTTCATGTCATCCCAGCAACAAGCCGTACAATCCGCAGTCACGGCGCAAGCCGTTCCGTCCTACCTCAATAGCGAAGACCTCGGCCCCTGGGGCAACTACCTGCGCCAGGTCGACCGCGTCGCGCCCTACCTCGGCCCGCTGTCCCGCTGGCTCGAAACCCTGAAGCGCCCGAAGCGCATCCTGATCGTCGACGTGCCTATCGAACTCGATAACGGCACCGTCGCGCACTTCGAAGGCTATCGCGTGCAGCACAACGTGTCGCGCGGTCCGGGCAAGGGCGGCGTGCGTTATCACCAGGACGTGACGCTCTCCGAAGTGATGGCGCTGTCCGCGTGGATGTCGGTCAAGAACGCGGCGGTGAACGTGCCGTACGGCGGCGCGAAGGGCGGTATCCGCGTCGATCCGCGCACGTTGTCGCGCGGCGAACTCGAACGCGTGACGCGCCGCTACACGAGCGAGATCGGCATCATCATCGGACCGAATACCGACATCCCCGCGCCGGACGTGAATACGAACGAGCAGATCATGGCGTGGATGATGGACACTTACTCGATGAACCAGGGCCAAACGGCCACCGGCGTCGTGACCGGCAAGCCGATCACGCTCGGCGGCTCGCTCGGCCGCCGCGAGGCGACCGGCCGCGGCGTGTTCGTGGTCGGCTGCGAAGCGGCTCGCCGCATCGGCTTCGACGTCGAGGGCGCGCGCATCGCGGTGCAGGGCTTCGGCAACGTCGGCGGGATCGCCGCGCGTCTGTTCCAGGAAGCGGGCGCGAAGGTCGTCGCGGTGCAGGACCACACCGGCTCGCTGTACAAGTCCACCGGCATCGACGCGGTCGCGCTGCTCGATCACGTTGCGAAGACGGGGGGCGTGGGCGGTTTCGCCGAAGCGGACGCGATCGCGAACGAAGAGTTCTGGACCGTCGAATCGGACATCCTGATTCCGGCGGCGCTGGAAAATCAGATCACCGAAAAGAACGCCGGCAAGATCAAGACGCGCATCATCGTCGAAGGCGCGAACGGCCCGACCACGACGGCGGCCGACGACATCCTGCACGATCGCGGCATCCTCGTGATTCCGGACGTGGTCGCGAACGCAGGCGGCGTGACCGTTTCGTACTTCGAATGGGTGCAGGATTTCTCGAGCTTCTTCTGGACCGAGGGCGAGATCAACGAGCGTCTCGAACGCGTGATGCGCGAGGCCTTTGCCGCGGTGTGGCAGGTGGCGAGCGAGCAGAAGGTCTCGGTGCGGACCGCGGCGTTTATCGTCGCATGTAAGCGGATTCTGCAGGCGCGCGAAATGCGCGGCCTGTACCCCTGATCGAGCGCTTCGAGTGGCGCTCGTGCGGCCCGGCCTCGGGCCGGGTGGTGAGGGCGTCGCGCATGGGTGTCTGAAACGCGGTTCACAAGACTGCGTGTTTGACCGGCGGGCGGCATCGTATCGATGCCGCCCGTCTTTTCCTATCCACAGAAAGCAGGTTGCGCCGCCGTCGCGCAAGCGTCGCGGCGTGCGCGCAACAGCATGGTTTATAGCAATACTTTCAGAAAAATTACTTTGCTAAACTGGCTGCGGTTCTTGCCAAGGAGACTCAAGATGAAAGTTAAAAAAGCTGCGTTGCTGCTCGCGACTCTCGGACTGTTCACGGTCGGCGCGCAGGCGCAAGATTCGGGCACGCTGAAGAAGATCAAGGACACGGGCGTCATTTCGCTGGGCCATCGCGAATCGTCGATTCCGTTCTCCTATTACGACGACAAGCAGAACGTGATCGGCTATTCGCAGGATTACGCGCTGAAAGTGGTCGAGGCCGTCAAGCAGAAGCTGAACATGCCGAACCTGAAGGTGAAGCTCGTGCCGATCACGTCGCAAAACCGCATCCCGCTCGTGCAGAACGGTACGGTCGACATCGAATGCGGCTCCACTACGAATAACCTCGAACGTCAGCAGCAAGCCGCCTTCACGAACACGATCTTCGTGATCGGCACGCGCCTGATGACGAAGAAAGACTCCGGCATTAAAGACTTCGCCGACCTGAAGGGCAAGACGGTCGTGACGACCGCCGGCACCACGTCCGAGCGCATGCTGCGCAAGATGAACCAGGACAAGAACATGGGCATGAACATCATCAGCGCGAAGGACCACGGCGAGTCGTTCCTGACGCTCTCCACGGGCCGCGCCGCCGCGTTCATGATGGACGACGCGCTGCTCGCCGGCGAGCGCGCGAAGTCGAGCAACCCGGGCGATTTCGTGATCGTCGGCACGCCGCAATCGCGTGAAGCGTATGGCTGCATGCTGCGCAAGAACGACGCCGACTTCAAGAAGGTCGCCGACGACGCCATTGCGAAGGTACAGACCTCGAGCGAAGGCGAACAGATCTACAAGCGCTGGTTCGAATCGCCGATTCCGCCGAAGGGCCTGAACCTGAACTTCCCGATGAGCGACGACATGAAGGCGCTGTTCAAGAACCCGAACGACAAGGCAATCGATTAAACCTTAGCTGCTTTTCGACACTTTCGAAACGCTGAACGGAACGGAAGGGGCCACGAGCTTCTTCCGTTTCTTTTTGCCGGAGTCTTGGTCATGTCATATCACTGGAACTGGGGCATTCTGCTGAGTCCCGTCTCCACGGGCGAGCCGACCACCTACCTGGGCTGGCTGCTGTCGGGGCTGTGGGTGACGGTTACCGTGTCGCTGTCGGCATGGGTCATCGCGCTGCTCGTCGGGTCGTTGTTCGGTGTGCTGCGCACGGTGCCGAACAAATGGGCGTCGGGCATCGGCACCGTGTACGTCGCGATTTTCCGCAACATTCCGCTGATCGTGCAGTTTTTCATCTGGTATCTCGTGATACCGGAGTTGCTGCCCGCGTCGATTGGCAACTGGTTCAAGCAACTGCCGCCGGCCGCGCAGTTCTTTTCGTCTTCCATTCTGTGCCTCGGGCTCTTCACTGCCGCGCGCGTGTGCGAGCAGGTGCGCTCGGGCATCAACGCGCTGCCGCGGGGCCAGCGCGCGGCCGGTCTCGCGGTGGGCTTCACGCAATGGCAAACGTATCGCTACGTGCTGCTGCCGGTCGCGTATCGCATCATCGTGCCGCCGCTCACCTCGGAGTTTCTGAACATCTTCAAGAACTCCGCGGTCGCCTCGACGATCGGCCTGCTCGATCTGTCCGCCCAGGCGCGTCAGCTCGTCGACTACACCTCGCAAACGTATGAGTCGTTCATCGCGGTCACGGTCGCGTACATGCTGATCAACCTGATCGTGATGCAACTGATGCGCTGGGTCGAAGCGAAAACCCGGCTGCCCGGCTATATCGGAGGCAAGTGATGCATCATTTCGACTGGAGCGGTATTCCGGGCGCACTGCCTACGCTATGGACCGGCGCCATCGTCACGCTCGAGATCACGCTGATCGCGATCGTGTTCGGCATCGTCTGGGGCACCATTCTCGCGATGTTCCGGCTGTCGTCGTTCAAGCCGCTCGAATGGTTCGCAAAGCTCTACGTGACGATCTTCCGTTCGATCCCGCTCGTGATGGTCCTGCTGTGGTTCTTCCTGATCGTGCCGCAGGTGCTGCAAAGCGTGCTCGGGCTGTCGGCCGACATCGACATCCGGCTCGCCTCGGCAATGGTCGCGTTCTCGCTGTTCGAGGCCGCGTACTACTCGGAGATCATCCGCGCCGGCATTCAGGCGGTGCCGCGCGGCCAGGTCAACGCGTCGTTCGCGCTCGGCATGACCTACGGGCAGGCGATGCGCCTCGTCGTG
The DNA here is from genome assembly GCF_017104985.1 of Paraburkholderia sp. Ac-20342. NCBI lineage: Bacteria > Pseudomonadati > Pseudomonadota > Betaproteobacteria > Burkholderiales > Burkholderiaceae > Paraburkholderia > Paraburkholderia sp. Ac-20342. The sequence continues at coordinate 63,714 of NZ_JAAGPQ010000029.1, forward strand.
CTGCCGCAGGCGTTTCGCGCGATGGTGCCGCTGCTGCTCACGCAGGGCATCGTGCTGTTTCAGGATACGTCGCTCGTCTACGTGATCAGCCTCGCCGACTTCTTCCGTACCGCCACGAATATCGGCGATCGTGATGGCACAAATGTCGAGATGGTACTGTTCGCGGGCGCGGTTTATTTCGTGATCTGCGTGATCGCGTCGAGCCTTGTCAAAGGTCTTCAGAAAAAGGTCGCAAGATGATCTCTATCAAGAATGTTTCGAAGTGGTACGGCCAGTTCCAGGTGCTGACCGACTGCACGACGGAAGTCAACAAGGGCGAAGTGGTCGTGGTGTGCGGACCGTCCGGTTCGGGCAAGTCCACGCTGATCAAGACCGTCAACGGACTCGAACCGTTCCAGAAGGGCGAGATCGTCATCAACGGCCAGTCGCTGACCGACAAGAAGACCAATCTGTCGAAGCTGCGCTCGAAGGTCGGCATGGTGTTCCAGCATTTCGAGCTGTTCCCGCATCTGTCGATCGTGCAGAACCTCACGCTCGCGCAGATCAAGGTGCTCGGCCGCTCGAACGACGAAGCGACCGCGAAGGGTCTCAAGCTGCTCGAACGCGTGGGCCTGCGCGCGCATGCGGACAAGTATCCGGGGCAACTGTCGGGCGGTCAGCAGCAGCGGGTGGCGATTGCGCGCGCGCTTTCCATGGACCCGATCGCGATGCTGTTCGACGAACCGACCTCGGCGCTCGATCCGGAGATGATCAACGAAGTGCTCGACGTGATGGTCGAACTCGCGCAGGAAGGCATGACCATGATGTGCGTGACGCACGAAATGGGCTTCGCGAAGAAGGTCGCGCATCGCGTGATCTTCATGGACAAGGGCTTGATCGTCGAAGACGACCGCAAGGAAGACTTCTTCGCGAACCCGAAGTCGGATCGGGCCAAGGACTTTCTCGCGAAGATTCTGCACTGAGATCGCGGGTTCGCTCGCGGGTCGAGTGGGGTGGTCCGCAGGCGCCGGGTCGCAACGCAAAAAAGCCGCTCCAGGGAGCGGCTTTTTTGTTGCGGCTGCTTGCTGCCAGACCGGCGCTGGTTCGCTTTGGCGGTTTGGTTGGCGGCAGCGGCTTACGATTCGAACGCCGCCGCATCGTCGGCGGCTTCGAGATCGGTGTCGCTTTCCGCCGGCGCGACAGCCGTGCGCACGTTGTTCGATGCCGCGAGCGTGGTTGCCGAAGCCGAGGCGTCGAGCGCGGGATTGCGCAGCTTTTCGCGCACCGAGGCCGGCACCGGAATGTTGGCGCGGCCGATCACCTCGCCATGCTGGAACATCAGCAGATCGCCCGGCTCGAACGCGGTCCACACTTCGTTGTCGGTGAGCGGCTTGGTCGCGATCACCGCGACGCGGTCTTCCGGCGTCGTGTACTTGGCGAAGTCGATCGAGACGTCGGCGTCGATCAGATGCGCGGTCGAAAACGGCCAGCGCCGCACGATGTAGTGCAGATGCGTCGAGCAATGCGCGAACAACGCCTGGCCGTTCGACATCAGGAAGTTGAACACGCCGTACTGCGTGACGTCGCGCGTGAGCGTCTCGAGCGCCGCGAACAGTTCCTCGAGCGGCGGCTGCGCGCCCGGGAAAGTCTTGCGCAGACCTTGCAGCAGCGCGCAGAACGCGAGTTCGCTGTCGGTCGTGCCGACCGGCTGATACAGGCCCGTCAACTGCGGCGCATAGTCTTGCAGGTCGCCGTTATGCGCGAAGATCCAGTGACGTCCCCACAGTTCGCGCATGAACGGGTGGCAGTTTTCGAGCAGGATGTGCCCTTGCGTCGCCTTGCGGATATGCGCGATCGTGTTTTTCGATTTGATCGGGTAGCGCTTGACCATCTCGGCGATCGGCGAGGTGGCCGACGATTGATGGTCGATGAACAGGCGGCAGGCTTTGTCTTCGAAGAAGGCGATACCCCAGCCGTCGGCGTGATGATCGGTGACGCCGCCGCGCGCCGCGAAGCCGGTAAAGGAGAACGTGACGTCCGTGGGCGCGGCGCAGTTCATTCCGAGAAGTTGACACATGTTGCGGTGAGCCTGGGAACGGGGCGAGCCGTTACAATGACGATTCCCAAGCATATCACCGAGGCGAAGCCGCCAAATAGCAAAATTGACGTGTGTTCGGGCCGCAACAGGGCGGTTTGACCGGGTCGATCGGCTGTGCGCGTGAAGTCTCGTTCCCCCCTTCTTGCCATGACCGCTTCCAACGTTTCCCCTGCTTCCATCACGCTCGTCCGCCCGGACGACTGGCACCTGCACGTGCGCGACGGCGCGATGCTCGCGGCCGTGCTGCCTGACACCGCGCGCCAGTTCGGCCGCGCGATCATCATGCCGAACCTGAAGCCGCCGGTCACGACCACGGCGATGGCCGCGGCGTACCGCGAGCGCATCGTCGCCGCGCTGCCCGACGGGGCGAAGTTCGAGCCGCTGATGACGCTGTACCTGACCGACAACACGCCGCCCGACGAAATCCGCCGCGCGCGCGAAAGCGGCTTCGTGCATGGCGTGAAGCTCTACCCGGCAGGCGCGACGACCAACTCGGACGCGGGCGTCACCGACCTCATGAAGTGCGCGAAGACGCTCGAAGCGATGCAGGAAACCGGCATGCCGCTGCTCGTGCACGGCGAGGTGACGGATTCGGAGATCGACCTGTTCGATCGCGAGAAGGTTTTCATCGACCGCGTGATGATGCCGCTGCGCCGTGCGTTTCCGGCGCTGAAGGTCGTGTTCGAGCACATCACGACGAAGGACGCGGTCGACTACATCCGCGAAGCCGGCGAGGCGCCGGAACTGCTGGGCGCGACGATCACGGCGCACCATCTGCTGTACAACCGCAACGCGATTTTCCAGGGCGGCATTCGTCCGCATTACTACTGCCTGCCGGTGCTGAAGCGCGAGACGCATCGCGTCGCGCTCGTCGAGGCGGCGACGTCGGGCAATCCGCGCTTCTTCCTCGGCACCGACAGCGCGCCGCATGCGAAGGGGCTGAAGGAACACGCGTGCGGCTGTGCGGGCTGCTACACGGCGCTGCACGCGCTCGAACTCTATACCGAAGCCTTCGACAAGGCGGGCGCGCTCGACAGGCTCGAAGGCTTTGCGAGCTTTTACGGCGCGGATTTCTACGGCCTGCCGCGCAACACGGAGAAGGTCACGCTGCGTCGCGAGGAATGGACGCTGCCGGCCGAGTTGCCGGCCGGCGACACGCCGGTCGTGCCGCTGCGCGGCGGCGAGTCGATCGGCTGGCGGCTGGTTTGAGGTCGGGCTAGATGCACGAGCGTGGGGCGGGGCGCGAGGTTGGCCCGCGGATCGTGGATGCGGTGACGTCTGACGCAGTGCCTGGCGTTGCGCATGAAATGGCGCTGAAAGCCGCTCCCGCAGTAGGGCGTGACGCTGCGCCCAGAGCAGCGCATGAACCCAGGTTCGAAGGGGCATCTGAATCAGCGCCGAAGTCCGGGCACGCAGTTGCGCACAAAGCCGGGCAGGAAGCCGCGCATGAGAAGGCCGCGAAAGCCTCTCCTGTAGCCGGGCAGGCAATGGCACCCGAAGCGCCGCCGCCAGGCTTTGCCGCCATCGACTGGTCGAGGCCCTGGTTGGCGCAATTCGCCGCGCGCGGCCGGCGCTGGCAGCAAGCCGCGCTGACCGGCTATGCGGACCTGCTCGCCGTGATGAATGCCGATGCCGCACAGATGCGGCAGACCACCGGCCGCGGCCAGCGCCTCGCGTTCATCGCGCAGGACGATCTGCCGCCGGGCGCTGCGTACGAGGCGCATATCGCCGCGACCGGCTGCGTGCCGACGCGCCACAATCTGCACGACTTCTTCAACGGCTCGATGTGGTTCGCGTTTCCGCGCATCAAGGCGGCGTTGAACGCGCGGCAGTCGGCGGCGATCGACGCACTCGGCGTCGGTCCGACGCGCGGCGGCGTGCGCGACATGCTGACCCTCTTCGACGAAAACGCGCTGCTGTTCGCCTGCGCCGATCCCGCTTTGAGCGCCGCGCTGCGCGGCTTCGACTGGCAAACGCTGCTGGTGGGCCGGCGCGACGCGTGGGGCCGTCGCTGCGAAGTGCGCTGCTTCGGCCATGCGCTGCTGGAAAAACTGATCGCGCCATTCAAGGGCTGTACGGGCCATGCATGGATCGTCGACGTGCCGGCCGGGTACTTCGAGTGGGACGCCGCCGCGCGCGACGCGTGGCTCGACGAAGCGGTCAGTGCGGCGTTGCTCGGCACCGAAGCGTTGACGAGCCGCCTGTTCGCGCCGCTGCCGGTGCTCGGCATTCCGGGCTGGTGGTCCGAGAACGAAGCGCCCGCGTTTTACGACGACGCCTCCGTATTCCGCTCGGGGCGCCGCAAGCGCTAGACGCGTGGCTGGCGCCGGCGAGTGTTCCGCCATTCGAGCGGGCCGCCTGACTTGCCGGTTGCCGCAGCCGCGCGCGGGCGGCCGCGCCGTTCGATGTTAAAATCCGTGCCAGCAAAGCAGGCCAGGCAGTCGCGGCCTCGGCGGTTTTGGCCGACGAGGGCGAGGAAAGTCCGGACTCCACAGGGCAGGGTGATGGCTAACGGCCATCCGTGGCGACACGCGGAACAGGGCAACAGAAAGCAAACCGCCGATGGCCCGGCGCAAGCCGGGATCAGGTAAGGGTGAAACGGTGCGGTAAGAGCGCACCGCGGCTGTCGCAAGGCAGACCGGCACGGTAACCTCCACCCGGAGCAATTCCAAGTAGGCAGGCGCGCATCTTCGAGATGCAGGATGGGGCCCCCATCTCGTCTGCGGGTAGGAAGCTTGAGCGCGTCAGCAATGGCGCGCCTAGAGGAATGGCTGCCACGCGCGTCGCGTCTTCGGGCGCTGCGCGTGCACAGAATCCGGCTTATCGGCCTGCTTTGCCACCCAACAAAAAATGCCGGCGTCCGTGGGGACGCCGGCATTTTCATTTGGCGCGCCGGTTGCGGCGTGCCGCTACGCTCAGTTTGCGACGATGTCGAACGAGTGCGTGAGTTCGGCGGTCTTCGCGATCATGATCGACGCCGAGCAGTATTTGTCGTGCGACAGGTTGATCGCGCGTTCGACGGTGGCCGGGTTCAGATTCTTGCCGGTCACGGTGAAGTGGAAGTGGATCTTCGTGAACACCTTCGGGTCTTCGCTTGCGCGTTCGGCCTTCAGCGTCACCGAGCAGCCGGCGATTTCCTGGCGGCTCTTCTTGAGGATCATCACGACGTCGTAGGCGGTGCAGCCGCCCGTGCCGAGCAAAACCATTTCCATCGGACGCGGCGCGAGGTTGCGGCCACCGCCTTCAGGCGCGCCGTCCATCGCGACCAGATGGCCGCTGCCCGTCTCGGCCGCGAATGCCATCCCGTCTTGCCCCATCCAGCTTACTTTGCATTCCATGCTGTCACTCCACCGCGCATAGCTATATCGAGACGGCATTGTAGCCCGGTGTTTGACAATCCGCGCAGAGCCTGGCCCGGTTCGGGTTATGCGCCATGGCTATGTGGATGCTGCGGCGCCGCATCCATGCGGAATCCGGGAATATCCGGGCCGGTTTAGGGGTTTTACTCTAGGCGATGCCCGATGCGGTCTGGATATCCAAAGCTTTGAGGCTTGATCCCAAAGGACATTTTTCGATTTCAGATTGATCTGGTAATTTTTCGAATTATGAAAACTCATCTCACAATGCAAATATTCTTGCGTTGCACAAGGGCGGCTCATATAATTTCCCCATCGTTGCAGCAGTTCTGCAACTTCCGCTGTCTCCTCCACCTCCTCCTTTGGTGGATTAAACCCGAACCGCTCGTTCGGGTTTTTTTTCGCCCAGCTGGATCCCCGCTTGAGACCCCATTGGGGACCCCACGGCGGCACGCCTATCGCAAGTTTTGACTTGGCCGTGCAAATTCCTTTATAATTCAGGGCTTTTCCGCATCCGCGCCCGCGGAGGAAGAACCAGGGAGAGCCTGCACGCGCCTTGATGCGCACACTACAAGCAGGAAAAAAACACATTGGGCGCAGCAATTTTTTTGGATCGATCATGAAGACGTTTTCCGCAAAAGCCCATGAGGTGACGCGCGAATGGTACGTGATTGACGCGACGGATAAGGTTCTCGGGCGTGTCGCCAGCGAAGTGGCACACCGTCTTCGCGGCAAGCACAAGCCTGAATTCACTCCCCACGTCGACACCGGTGATTTCATCATCGTTATCAACGCTGGCAAGCTGAAGGTCACGGGCAACAAGGTTACCGACAAGAAGTACTACCGTCACTCGGGCTACCCGGGCGGTATCTATGAAACGACGTTCGGCAAGATGCAGGAACGCTTCCCGGGCCGCGCGCTCGAGAAGGCGGTCAAGGGCATGTTGCCGAAGGGCCCGCTCGGCTACGCGATGATCAAGAAGCTGAAGGTCTACGCTGACGCAACGCATCCGCATTCGGCACAACAGCCGAAGGCGCTCGAGATCTAAGGGGAGCCCACATGATCGGTAACTGGAATTACGGCACGGGCCGCCGCAAGAGCGCCGTCGCACGCGTGTTCATCAAGGCAGGCAAGGGCGATATCGTTGTGAACGGCAAGCCCATCGCCGACTACTTCTCGCGCGAAACGTCGCTGATGATCGTGCGCCAGCCGCTGGAACTCACGAACCACGGCACCACGTTCGACATCAAGGTCAACGTGACGGGCGGCGGTGAAACGGGTCAAGCCGGTGCGGTTCGCCACGGCATCACTCGCGCGCTGATGGACTACGACGCAACGCTGAAGCCGGAACTGTCGAAGGCTGGCTTCGTTACGCGTGACGCTCGTGAAGTCGAACGTAAGAAGGTCGGCTTCCACAAGGCACGTCGCCGCAAGCAATTCTCGAAGCGTTAATCGCTTCGGGTGCAAGCCGGCTCCTCAGCCGGTTTGCAGCAAAAGCCGCCAACGCTTCATGCGAAGGCGGCTTTTTTTATGGTTTTGTCGGGGTTCAGGGCCGCGCGCGAGCTCCCGTTCGATGACGCGGCGAATCGGCCGCCACGGCGGCGGTAGCCGCAGTGGCGTTGTTGTGCCCGTCCAGGCTGACGGCCAACGCACTGTCCGACGGCTGCAACGGAAGAACCCATTGATTTTGTGGGCTTCAGCACGATATTCAGATCAGCCCTACAATAGCGGCTAAAGCTTTTTGGAGAGTTCGAATGAACGCAGTCACCGATACCCCCGTGACCGAGATGCCCGCCCCCTTCGTCTTCACCGACGCAGCGGCTGACAAGGTCAAGCAACTGATCGAAGAAGAAGGCAATCCGGAGCTCAAGCTGCGCGTGTTCGTGCAGGGCGGCGGCTGCTCGGGCTTTCAATATGGTTTTACGTTCGACGAAGCCATCAACGAAGACGACACCGTGATGAACAAGAGCGGCGTCCAGCTGCTGATCGACTCGATGAGCTACCAGTACCTGGTTGGCGCCGAGATCGACTACAAGGACGACATCAACGGCGCGCAGTTCGTCATCAAGAACCCGAACGCGACCACCACCTGCGGTTGCGGTTCGTCGTTCTCGGTCTGAGCACGGCGACACGCCGTTTCAAGTCTTAGCTCGTATGGAAAACGGGGCCTGCATAGGCCCCGTTTTTTTATTGCCCGCCTGTCGCGCCGCGCGATCGTGCCCCGCGGACCCGCTTTACCCGATCATCTTCAGCGCGGATAGATCGCGCCCAACACACGCTCGTCCGAGGCTCCCGTGACGCCCGGCAGACTGCCCGGCAGCCGCGCGACGCAGCGCATCGCGAGCCACGCGAAGGCGAGCGGCTCGACCTGGCTCGGCGGCACGCCGAGCGCGTCGGTCGTCATCACCGGTACGCCGCTCACGCCGCTGTCTTCGAGCGCCTGCTGCAATGCCTTCAGTATCTCCGGATTGCGTGCGCCGCCGCCGCACACGTACACCGCGCGGACATCGGACGCATGCCGCTCGATTTCGCGCGCCACCGTCACCGCGGTCAGCGCGACCAGCGTCGCCTGCACGTCGGCTGGATCGAGTCCGACGAACGGCGCGAGTTTCGCGTCGAGCCAAGCGGTATTGAACAGGTCGCGGCCGGTGCTTTTCGGCGGCTGCTCCGAGAAGAACGGCTCGTCGAGCAGCGCGTTCAATAGCTTGCGATCGACCTCGCCGCTCGCCGCAAAATGGCCGTTTTCGTCAAATGGCTTGCCGAGATGGCGTTCGGCCCATGCGTCGAGCAACGCGTTGGCGGGGCCGCAATCGAAGCCGCGCACGCTGCCGGTCGCGTTCAGTATCGTGATATTGCTGATGCCACCGAGGTTGCAGACCACCCGCGTCTCGTTTTTCGCGCCGAACACCGTCGCGTGAAAAGCCGGCACGAGCGGCGCGCCCTGGCCGCCGGCGGCGACGTCGCGGCTGCGGAAATCCGCGATCACGTCGATATGCGTCATCTCCGCGAGCAGAGCCGGATTGTTGATTTGCCGCGTGTAGCCTTTTTCCGGCCGATGCCGCACGGTTTGCCCGTGCACGCCGATCGCGCGGACTTCCTCGGCCGACAGGTGGCTGCCGCGCAGCAGTTCGTGGCAGCACACGGTGTAGCGCGTCGCGAGCGCGTTGGCGGCCAGCGCTTCGCGCTCGATCTCGTTGTCGCCGGGCTGCTGGAGTGCGAAGAGCGCCTCGCGCATCCCGGCCGAGAAGCCGACGAAGGCCTCGGCCAGCACTTCCGGCGGCTTTCCGTCGGCAAACCGGACGGCCACGCCGTCCACACCGTCCATGCTCGTACCCGACATCAATCCGAAATAGATGCCGTCTGCGGGGTCTTGCGCCACGTCGCTGCTCCTCTCGATGTTCATTGCGATTCGTTGTAGCAGATTATCGACGCTCGCGCGGCTGAATATCAGCACCGGTACAGACATCGCACGGGCAGCACGCGACCGCCACGCGTGCATCACGCTTGCGTCGCTCCCCTGCGCCGGGCACACGTCGAGCGAAAAATTGCCGCTTGCCAGGCCGTCCGAGGCGTGTCGGTGGGCGCGGCGGCGCGCATCTATGGGACAATCCTGTTTTTTCGCGACTTCACGTTTCCAGCATGAGCACCGAGTCCACCAAGCCCAATTCCGCTACTGCCCTTCCGCTCACGGACGAAGTCCGCCATGCGCTCGCCGTCACCAAGCGCGGCGTCGACGAACTGCTGATCGAAGACGAATTCGCGCAAAAGCTCGCGCGGAGCGCGGCAACCGGTAAGCCGTTGCGCATCAAGCTCGGGCTCGATCCGACCGCGCCCGACATCCACATCGGCCACACGGTCGTGCTCAACAAGATGCGCCAGTTGCAGGACCTCGGCCACACGGTGATTTTCCTGATCGGCGATTTCACCTCGCTGATCGGCGACCCGTCCGGCCGCAACGCGACGCGCCCGCCGCTCACGCGCGAGCAGATCGAATCGAATGCGAAGACCTATTTCGAGCAGGCCGCGCTCGTGCTCGACCGCGACAAGACCGAAATCCGTTACAACAGCGAATGGTCGATGCCGCTCGGCGCCGACGGCATGATCAAGCTCGCGTCGCGCTACACGGTCGCGCGTATTCTCGAACGCGAAGACTTCACGAAGCGCTTCCAGGGCGGTGTGCCGATCTCGATCCACGAATTCCTCTATCCGCTGATGCAGGGCTACGACTCCGTCGCGCTGAATGCGGACCTCGAACTCGGTGGCACGGACCAGAAATTCAACCTGCTGGTCGGCCGCGAGCTGCAGAAGCAGTACAGCCAGGAGCAGCAGTGCATCCTGACGATGCCGCTGCTCGAAGGGCTCGACGGCGTCGAGAAGATGTCGAAGTCGAAGAACAACTACATCGGCATCAGCGAAAAGCCGACCGATATGTTCGGCAAGCTCATGAGCATTTCCGACACGCTGATGTGGCGTTACTTCGAACTGCTGTCGTTCCGTCCGATGGACGAGATCGCCGGCTTCCGGAAAGAGATCGAAGCGGGTCGCAATCCGCGCGACTTCAAGGTGCTGCTCGGCCAGGAAATCGTCGCGCGCTTCCATTCGCAGGCCGATGCCGAGCGCGCGCTCGAAGACTTCAATCATCGCGCGAAGGGCGGCGTGCCCGACGATATCCCGGCGGTGACGCTCGCGGGCGCACCGCTTGCGATCGGCCAGTTGCTGAAGCAGGCCAACCTCGTGCCGTCGACGAGCGAAGCGCTGCGCAACATCGAGCAGGGCGGCGTGAAGATCGATGGCGCGACGGTGTCCGACAAGGGCCTGAAGGTCGAGGCGGGCGAGTATGTCGTGCAGGTCGGCAAGCGCCGCTTCGCACGCGTGACGCTCACAGCGTAATCGCGCAGTGCACGCGCAACGCCGCTCGCTTGTCGTGACGACGCGCAGCCCGCGCCCGGAGCCGCGCCGATGATCGCGCTGATCCAGCGCGTGCGGCGCGCCGAAGTGCGCGTCGTGGACGGTGAAAGCGAGCGCGTGACCGGCGCGATCGACGCGGGTCTGCTCGCGCTTGTCTGCGCCGAGCGCGGCGACACCGAGGCGGCAGCCGACAAGCTGCTGGCCAGGGTGCTCGGCTATCGCGTATTCAGTGACGCGGCCGGCAAGATGAATCTCTCCGTGCAGAATGTCGACGGCGCGGGCCGCGCGGGCGGTTTGCTGCTCGTGTCGCAGTTCACGCTCGCGGCCGATACCAACAGCGGCCTGCGCCCGAGCTTCACGCCCGCGGCGGCGCCCGACGAAGGCAAGCGCCTGTTCGATTACTTCGTCGCGGCCGCGCGCGCGAAGCATCCGGTGGTCGAGACCGGCGAGTTCGGCGCGAACATGCAGGTGTCGCTCGTCAACGACGGGCCGGTCACGTTCTGGCTGCAGACCCACGCATAAGTGGGTTTCAGCGCGCGCCCATGCGCGCCGTTTGCGGGCCTGCTCGATCGAAGCGTGTTCCGGCGCGCAGCCACCGCAACTCAGGCGCGGCCGTCGCTTTTTGCGACAATAGCCGTTCGGCATAACCGGCGAACGGCGCCCACTTCCTTCTCATGACGACGCAGATTCTGTTTATCCGGCACGGCGAGACCGACTGGAACCGCATCAAGCGCATTCAAGGTCACATCGACATTCCGCTCGCGACGACGGGGTTCGCGCAGGCGCAACGTCTCGCGCGGCGTATCGCGCAGGAGGCGCAGCAGGGTGCGCGGCTCGACGCGATCTATGCGAGCGATCTGCAACGCGCGCAGCAGACCGCCCAGCCGATCGCCGAGGCGCTCGGCCTGCCGCTACAGTTGCGCGAGGGCTTGCGAGAGCGTTCGTACGGCGCGTTCCAGGGCCACGACAGCGACGAGATCGCGCTGCGCTTTCCCGACGAATACGCGCAGTGGCAAACGCGCGATCCCGGCTTCACCCCGCCCGAAGGGGAGTCGCAGCGCGTGTTCTACCACCGTGTCGTGCATGCGATCGAGCCGCTTGTCGCGGCGCATCCGGGCGGCCGGATCGCCTGTGTCGCGCATGGCGGCGTGCTCGACTGCGTGCGCCGTTTGGCAACGGGTTTGCCGCTCGACGCGCCGCGCGATTACGCGCTGCTGAACACGAGCGTGAACATCGTGGATTTCGCCGACGGTCACGCGACGATCGTGTCGTGGGGAGACGTCGCGCATCTCGAACCGGCGAGCGCCGCCGACGACGGCTTCAGGAAGGCACCGGAGCCGGGCCGGTAAGCCGGGCGCGCATGACGGTGACGAGGCGGAGGCGTATCTTGGCACCTCAGCACCTCAGCACCTCAGCACCTCAGCACCTCAGCACCTCAGTGCCGCGCGCTGTATCGCGTGCGCGAGTGCGATCGTCCGCCGGCCCATCTCAAACCGGCTCTGGCGCCGCGGCCGCGCGCCGGCGCGCCCGCTTCGACACCCCATTGACCAACGCCCAGCGGATCACCGGCGCAACGAGCCGCACGCCAGGCCGCGCGAGCGTTCTGCGCAGCGCCGCATAACGAGCGAAGCCGAGCATGTCCTGCGCCCAGTCCGGCAGCAGATCGACGCCGGCGTTGAGCATCAGCGCCCCGGCGGGCCGCATCGCGAAACTCGGTGCCGGCGCGTTCATCAGAATCCTCACGACTTCGCGCGTGCGTTCGCTTGCGACGAGCGCGGGCTGCATCGCGAGCAGATACGCCTCGATCTCGGCGCGCGAGCGCGGAATCTCGGTGGCGCCGAGCATTTCGGCGATGCGCGCGGTTTCCGCGAAGTATTGATCCTGTGCCGCGACGGACAGCATCGGATTCACGTAGCGCAAATGCGCGGTCATGAAGCTCGATACTTCGGCGACATGCACCCACGTCAGCAGCGCGGGTTCGCTCGCCTGGTACGCCTGACCGTCCGGCGCGACACCGCTCACGTCGAGATGGATGCGCCTCACGCGTTCGATCAGCGCGAGCGCGTCGCGCCGGCTGCCGAAAGTCGTGCCGGCGATGAAGGTCGCCGTGCGGCGCAGGCGCCCGAGAATGTCGGTGCGAAACGTCGAGTGATCCCATACGCCCGCGAGCGCGAGCGGGTGCAGCGCCTGGAGCAGCAACGCGCTGATGCCGCCCGTCATCATCGACGTGAAGTCGGCGTGGACTTTCCAGCAGATGGCGTCGGGCCCGAAGAGGCCGGGATCGCCCGGCGGCGAGGAGTAGTCGAGCACCGGGCCGCTGCCGGTCGTCAGATGCGTGACGCCCGAGGCGAGTTTCGAGCGCAGGCGGTGGGTGAGCCGCTGCGCGAAGTTGCCGGAGGGTTCGCCGGCCGGGTTGACGATGGGGTTGCCCGGTGCGCCGGCGGGCTGGTTGCCAGCACCGCTGCCGGCGTTGCCACCGGATTTGTTACCTGAGGTGTCACCCGAGTGGTCGCCTGAGGTGCCGGGCGGTTGCGTCTGGTCGGACATCCTGAGCGGCCTCGCTTGCGGCGGTATCGGCTGAGCCGGCTGACCCGGCGATTCAGTTCGCCGAGTTCCACAGGCCCGGCAGCGCACTCGACGCATCCGGCGCGGCGAGCCCGAAGTGCCGGTAGGTCAGCAGCGTGGCGACACGGCCGCGCGGTGTGCGTTGCAGGAAGCCTTGCTGGATCAGATAGGGTTCGAGCACGTCTTCGATCGTGTCGCGCTCCTCGCCGATTGCCGCCGCCAGGTTATCGACGCCGACCGGGCCGCCGTCGAACTTGTGCAGGATCGCTTCGAGCAGCTTGCGGTCCATCAGGTCGAAGCCGACCGCGTCGACGTCGAGCATGCTGAGCGCGGCGTCGGCCACCTGCGCGGTGATGTTGCCGTCGGCCTTCACTTCGGCGAAGTCGCGCACGCGGCGCAGCAGGCGGTTCGCGATACGCGGCGTGCCGCGCGCGCGGCGGGCGATTTCGAACGCGCCGTCCGGATGGATCTGCGCGTTGAGCAGCGCGGCCGACCGCGTGACGATGCGCGCCAGTTCCTCGGCGTTGTAGAACTCGAGCCGCGCGACAATGCCGAAGCGGTCGCGCAGCGGATTGGTCAGCATGCCCGCGCGCGTGGTCGCGCCGACCAGCGTGAACGGCTGCAGGTCGAGCTTGACGCTGCGCGCGGCCGGCCCTTCGCCGATCATGATGTCGATCTGATAATCCTCGAGCGCGGGGTACAGGATTTCCTCGACGACCGGCGAGAGCCGGTGGATTTCGTCGATGAACAGCACGTCGTTGGCTTCGAGATTCGTGAGCAGCGCAGCGAGGTCGCCCGCGCGTTCGAGCACCGGCCCCGACGTTTGCCGCAGATTGACGCCCATTTCGCGCGCAATGATGTGCGCGAGCGTGGTCTTGCCGAGGCCCGGCGGGCCAAACAGCAGCACGTGGTCGAGCGATTCGGAACGGCGTCTCGCGGCCTCGATGAAAATTTCGAGCTGGCCGCGTACCTTCTCCTGCCCGACATATTCTTCGAGCTGGCGCGGGCGCAACGCCCGCTCGAACGCTTCTTCGTTCGGCGAGGCGGGCGTGGCCGCAATGATGCGCTCGGCGGCGAGTTTGTCGGTTTCGATCATGCGCTCATTGTACCGCGCGCTGTACCGCGCGCGACCCGGGCATCAGCCCTTCGAGAGCGCCTTCAGCGCGAGCTTGATGCCCTCGGAAACGCCGGTGCCGGCCGGCACGTTCTTGATCGCCGCGAGCGCTTCCTTCTCGGAGTAGCCGAGCGCGAGCAGCGCGTTGAGGATGTCGGAGGCATGATCGGATGCCGATGCGGCGCCCGCCATTGCGCCGAGGTCGGCGCCGAGCTTGCCCTTCAGTTCGAGCAGCAGCCGCTCGGCGGTCTTCTTGCCGATACCGGGCACGCGCGTAAGGCGCGCCGCGTCCTGCATCGTCACGGTCTGCGCGAGTTCGGACACGCTCATGCCCGACAGCACCGCGAGCGCCATGCGTGCGCCGATGCCGGAAATTTTCAGCAGTTCGCGGAAGGTCGAGCGTTCCTGCGCGGTGCCGAAGCCGTACAGCAGATGCGCGTCCTCGCGCACGATCATCTGCGTGAGCAGCACGATGCGTTCGCCGGTCGACGGCAGGTTGTAGAACGTGCTCATCGGCACGTCCACTTCATAGCCGACGCCGTTGCAGTCGACGAGCAGATGCGGCGGGTTTTTTTCCAGCAGAACGCCGGCAATGCGACCGATCATGGCGGATTCGATTTTTAGAGTCGTGTGGGAAAGGGCGAGTGTAGCGTAGCGGACCGGCGGCGCGATGGGGAATTGCGGGAGGCTGCGCCGCAAACCGCGCCTGCGCTAGCCCACGAGGCGCCCGCGCCGTACTCGCAGCCCTTTCTTCGCCAGCGAAGGCGCGATGCCGCCGAGCGTGCCCAGCGTCGAGCCGCCGTGCGCATGGCAGATCGCCATGCCGAGCGCGTCGGCGGCGTCGGTGCCCGGCACGCCCGTGAGGTTCAGCAGACGCACGACCATCTGCTGCATCTGCTCCTTGGTCGCGCGGCCGTAGCCGACCACGGCCTGCTTCAGTTGCAGGGCTGTGTATTCGGCGACCGGCACGCCGCCCGCGACGAGCCCGCAGATCGCCGCGCCCCGTGCCTGACCGAGCAGCAGCGTCGACTGCGGATTGACGTTGACGAAGACTTTTTCGATCGCCGCCTGATCGGGCGAATGCTGGCGGATCAGCGTCGAAATGCCGTCGAAGATGGTGCCGAGGCGCGAGGGCAGATCGGCGTCGGCCGTCTTGATGACGCCGCTCGCGACGTAGCTCAGTGTGTGGCCGTGTTGGTCGATCACGCCGAAGCCGGTCACGCGCAGACCGGGGTCGATGCCGAGAATTCTCATGAGGTGCCGCACATGCGATAAAAACCAGGTGCCTGCGATACTACAACGAACGCGGCGCGTGGCGGTTTGTGGGTGGTGTCGCGGACGGAATAAAACGGTGACGGCGATGCAACACAGTGAGGCAACACAGTGAGGCCAGCCTGGACGCCGCGCCATTGGACGCGTCGCAAGAGCGCGCGGCATCGAATCGGCCGTGCAGGATCGATCGCACCAAAGCAAACGGCCCGGCAGGAACACCCGCCGGGCCGTTTTTTCGACAGTACAGACATCACGCTCTCGGCAACCGCCGCCTCACCGTACTACGACGAAGCAGCGATTCCCCGCCAACCGCCTGTCAATGACGGAAGTGACGCACGCCCGTCAGCACCATCGCGATGTTGTGCTCGTCGGCGGCGCTGACCACTTCGTCGTCGCGCACCGAGCCGCCCGGCTGGATCACGCAGGTCGCGCCCGCGGCGACGACCACGTCGAGACCGTCGCGGAACGGGAAGAACGCGTCCGATGCGACCGCCGAGCCGGCCAGCGTCAGATTGGCGTTCTGCGCCTTGATGCTGGCGATACGCGCCGAATCCACGCGGCTCATCTGGCCCGCGCCGACGCCGAGCGTCATGCCGTTCGCGCAGAACACGATCGCGTTCGACTTCACGTACTTCGCGACGCGCCAGGCGAACAGCAGGTCGTCCATTTCCTTCGGCGTCGGATGGCGCTTGGTGACCACACGCACCTCGCGCGGCTGCACGTTCTTCGAGTCGAGCGACTGCACGAGCAGGCCGCCGCCGACGCGCTTCAGATCGAACGCGTTATGACCGTCGCCGAGCGCGATTTCGAGCAAACGCACGTTCTGCTTCGCCGCGAACACCTGGCGCGCTTCGGCGCTGAACGACGGCGCGATCAGCACTTCGACGAACTGCTTCGCGACCGCTTGCGCGGCCGCTTCGTCGACTTCGCGGTTGAACGCGATGATGCCGCCGAACGCCGAGGTCGGATCGGTCTGGAACGCCTTCGAGTACGCTTCGTGCGCGTTCGCGCCGACCGCGACGCCGCACGGATTCGCGTGCTTGACGATCACGCAGGCCGGCACGTCGAAGGTCTTCACGCATTCCCACGCCGCGTCGGAGTCGGCGATGTTGTTGTACGAGAGTTCCTTGCCCTGCAACTGGTTGTAGTTCGCGAGCGCGCCGGCCGGCACCGCCAGGTCGCGGTAGAACGCCGCGCTCTGGTGCGGGTTCTCGCCGTAGCGCAGATCCTGCACCTTCTCGTACGCCATGTTGAAGGTAGCCGGATACGTGTTGCGCGATGCGTGCTGCAACTCGTCGGTCAGGCTCGTCAGGTAGTTCGTGATCGCGCCGTCGTACTGCGCGGTGTGCGCGTACACCTTGGTCGCGAGGCGGAAATTCGTCCTGTACGACACCGAATTATTGTTCGTGCGCATTTCGTCGAGCACGACCGCGTAGTCGGCCGGATCGACCACCACGGTCACGTCGCGGTGATTCTTCGCGGCCGAGCGCAGCATGGTCGGGCCGCCGATGTCGATGTTCTCGATTGCGTCTTCGAGCGAGCACTCTTCCTTCGAGACGGTCTGCACGAACGGGTACAGGTTTACGACCAGCAGGTCGATGGTCGGAATGTCGTGCTTCTCGAGCGCGGCCATGTGCTCGGGCAGATCGCGGCGCGCGAGGATGCCGCCGTGTACCTTCGGATGCAGCGTTTTTACGCGCCCGTCGAGCATTTCCGGGAAGCCCGTGTAGTCGGCGACTTCGGTAACGGACAGGCCCGCGTCCGCGAGCAGTTTCGCGGTGCCGCCGGTCGACAGGATCTTGATGCCGAGGTCCGACAGCGATTTTGCGAAATCGACGATGCCGGATTTATCGGAAACGGAGATGAGCGCTTGCTTGATCATGATGAAGACGAAAAGCCGAAGGGAAACGTGGCAGGGCGCAGAAACTACAACGCGCTACAGCAAACCGTGTTGTTGCAGCTTCTTGCGCAGCGTATTGCGGTTGATGCCGAGATACTCGGCGGCCAGCGACTGGTTGCCGCCGGCCTGCTCGAGCACCACTTCGAGCAAGGGTTTTTCCACGCATGAGATGACCATGTCGTAGACGTCGTGCGGATTGGAGCCGTCGAGATCCTGGAAGTACACGTCCAGGCTGTCGCGGACGGATTGTTCGATGTTGTTCTTGCTCATGCTGCTAGTTGGTCGGTGTGGTCCTCGTCCTTGCTGTCGAGCCCGGGGTTGCCGGTCGATTCGTCGACGTAGACGAGGCGGTCTGAGATCGCCTTTTGCGCGTCGAAGAACTCGTTGACAGCGAGGAGTTGTTCGCGCGTGGTGTCCAGCGTATTCATGCGATGCCGGAACAGGTTGGCGCCGGAAAGGCCGCGAGTGTACCAGCCGATGTGCTTGCGCGCAGTGCGCACACCGGTAAATTCCCCGTAAAACGCATAGTGATCTTCGAGATGCTCGTTCATCACCTGCTGGATTTCGTCGATGCGCGGCGGCGGCAGCAGCTCGCCCGTCAGCAGGAAATGCCCGATCTCGCGGAACAGCCACGGACGGCCCTGCGCGGCGCGCCCGATCATGATCGCGTCCGCGCCGGTTGCGGCGAGCACCTCGCGCGCCTTGTGCGGCGAAGTGATGTCGCCGTTCGCGACGACCGGAATGCCGACCGCCGCTTTCACCGCGGCGATCGTTTCGTATTCGGCGTCGCCGTGGTACAGGTCGGCGCGCGTGCGGCCGTGCACGGTCAGCATCGAGATGCCGGCCGCTTGCGCGAGACGTGCGACGTTCAGCGCGTTTTTGTTCTCGCGATTCCAGCCGGTGCGGATTTTCAGCGTGACGGGCACCGCGTCGGGCCCGACGCCGACCGCGTTCACCACCGCCTCGACGATGCGTTGCACGAGCGGCTCGTTCTGCAGCAGCGCCGAGCCGGCCGCGACGTTGCAGACCTTCTTGGCCGGGCAGCCCATGTTGATGTCGATGATCTGCGCGCCGTTCGCGACGTTGTAGCGGGCGGCCTCGGCCATCATGACCGGGTCCGCGCCGGCGATCTGCACGGCGATCGGCTCGACCTCGCCTTCGTGGTTGGCGCGGCGCATCGTCTTCTCGCTTTTCCACAGCTGCGCGTTCGACGCCACCATTTCCGACACCGCGTAACCCGCGCCGAGCCGTTTGCACAGCTGGCGGAACGGGCGGTCGGTTACGCCGGCCATGGGAGCGACGAACAGGTTGTTACGCAGATTGTGGGAGCCGAGAGTGGGCATGACGTGAGCGCGCTGGCGACGGCCGGGATTTGACAATCATGGCCGCCGATGCAATGCGAAATGCGAGGGAAAACCGCCATTTTAGCGTTAACGGGTTGCCGGGACTCGCCATCTGCGTGTCGTAACCCATTAAATCTTCTATGAAAGTGGGACGATTCATAGAATCGCGCAGTGCGCACGATAGCCCGCCCGAGCGCGGCGCAAACGGCACGCAAATGCCGCGCAAACGCCACGGCCGGGCGAATTTACCGCGCGTCTAACGGCGCTGGCCGAACATCATCTGGCGGGCGAGCGCGGTTTTGACCGGCGGCACGAATTCGAGCGCGGTCAGCGCAAGGCCGCGCATGATCGCGAGTGGCGGGAAGTCGACGGTGAAAAGACGCGCGAGCGTGTCGGTCGCGCCGATCGTCATGCGCCGGTCGAGTGCGCGGCGTTGCGCGAACGTCGCGAGCGCAAGCGGGGTCGGGCCTTCCGCCGAGAGCGCGTCGGCGAGCGCGTGCGCATCGCGCAGGCCGAGGTTGAGGCCCTGGCCCGCCACCGGATGCAGCGTCTGCGCTGCATTGCCGATTGCGACGATGTGGCCGTTCACGAGCGTATCGACGGCGTTGAGCCCGAGCGGGAACGACGCGCGTCCGCGAATCTGCGTGAAGCGGCCCATGCGGTCGCCGAACGCGGCGTCGAGTTCGCCCAGGAACTCGGCGTCGGAGAGCTGCGCGCGGCGCGCGGCTTCCTCGGGCGAGCAGCACCAGACGAGCGCGTAGTCGGCGCCGCGCACGCCGCCCATCGGCAGCAGCGCGATCGGACCTTGCGC
The DNA here is from genome assembly GCF_017104985.1 of Paraburkholderia sp. Ac-20342. Classification (NCBI taxonomy): domain Bacteria; kingdom Pseudomonadati; phylum Pseudomonadota; class Betaproteobacteria; order Burkholderiales; family Burkholderiaceae; genus Paraburkholderia; species Paraburkholderia sp. Ac-20342. Next base: position 83,060 of record NZ_JAAGPQ010000029.1, read on the forward strand.
GGTGAAGCGCTCCCACGCGACGTGCGGCTGCGGCGTGGACACGGTTACCGTGCCGACCAGCGCGGTTTGGCCGTAGTCGCGCGAGCCGATGCCGTTGGCGCTTTTATCCACACTTCTGGCGACGCCGCGTTTATCGGCGGCGGCGTCGGTGGGGCTGGCGGTGCGCTCGCCGGCCTCTTCTTCCTCGGCATCGCGGCTCGTGTCGCGGGCCGCCTTTCGCGCGGTTTTCTGATCGCCGAACAGGCCGCCCTCGGCGTTCACGAGAATCCGCGTGCGCAACTGCCGCGCGACGCCGGCGGTTTCGATCGGCAGCGTGACGCCGTCGGATTCCTGGGTCGGCGCACCGGCCGAGGTCGAGCGAAACCAGTGGACCCGTGTTGCGTGCACGGCGTCGGCGAGGCCGTGCACGATCGAGCCGTAGCGCAGCACGTAGCCGAGCGCGGGCAGGCCGTGCTCGCGATGATCGATCAGCGTGCGGCCGAAGTGACCGCGCTGCGACACGTGGATGCGCTCGATCGCGGTGGCGTCGGCGGGCCAGCGCAGCGGTTCGAGGATCATCCGGCTGCCGTGCGAGACCGCGATTGCGCGCGGATCGGCAATCGAGTCCTCGGGCTCGCGCGCATCGACGAGCGCGATCCTCAGTTCGCGTGTCACGCTGCGGCGCGCGAGCCAGCCGGCGAGCGCGAGACCGACCGGCCCGGCGCCGACGATCGTCACGTCGAAGTCGAACGCCTGCTGGCGCGAGGCGGGCTTCAGGATCACCGCCGAGGGAGAGGCTTCGTTCATCGCCGGTCAGGTCCTGGCTGCATGCGTCGTTTCATGGGGCGCTTCATGCGTCGCTTCCTGCGTGGCGCGCTTCCCGCATCAGCGCCTCGATCTCGTCGGCGGCGACCGGCACGTCGCGCGTCATCAGTTCGCAACCGGTGGGCGTCACGATCGCATCGTCCTCGATGCGGATGCCGATGTTCCAGTAGCGCTCGGGCACGCCCTCGGCCGGACGGATGTACAGGCCCGGCTCGATCGTCAGCGTCATCGATGCCTGCAGCGTGCGCCACGGCAGCGCGCCCGCCTCGTCGCGCGGCGCGCCGCGCTCGCGGTAGTCGCCGCAGTCGTGCACGTCCATGCCGAGCCAGTGGCCGGTGCGGTGCATGTAGAACGGCGCGTAGGCGCGCTCGGCGAGCACGTCGTCGAGCGAGGCGAACTTCTCGCGCGGCACGATGCCGGTGTCGAGCAGCCCCTGCGACAGCACGCGCAGCGCGGCCTGGTGCGGATCGTCGAAGGTGGCGCCGGCGCGCGTCGCATCGACGGCGGCCTGCTGCGCGGCCAGCACGATGTCGTACAGCTCGCGCTGCGCCGGCGTGAAGCGGCCGCTCGCCGGGAACGTGCGCGTGATGTCGGACGCGTAGCCGTCGAGCTCGCAGGCCGCGTCGATCAGGATCAGGTCGCCGTCGCGCGCGATCGCGTTGCCGGCCGGGTAGTGCAGCACGCAGGCGTTCGCGCCCGCCGCGACGATCGAGGTATAGGCCGGCGCCTGCGCGCCGAACTTGCGGAACGTGTAGAGCAACTCGGCCTCGAGTGCGTATTCGTGGATGCCGGGCCGGCACGCGGCCATCGCGCGCCGATGCGCGGCGGCCGAAATCTGCCCGGCGCGGCGCATGATCGCGAGTTCGTGGTCGTCCTTGATAAGCCGCATTTCGTCGAGCAGCGGCAGCAGATCGCGCGCGGCGGCGGGCGCGGCGACGCCGCCGCGGCCTTGCGCGCGCACTGCGTCGAGCCAGCCGCGCACCTGTTCGTCGAGCCGCGCCGAACGGCCGAGCGCGTAATGCAGCGCCGGTTTGTCGGCGAGGATGCGCGGCACCTGCGCGTCGAGTTCGCCGAACGGGAATGCGGCGTCGAAGCCGAACGCTTCGCGCGCACCCTCGGGGCCGAAGCGGAAGCCTTCCCACGTCTCGCGCTCGACGTTCTTCTCGCGGCAGAACAGGATCGAGGCGGGCGCGCCGGGGGCGGCGCTCGCGTCGAGCACGAGCAGCGCCTCGGGCTCGACGAAGCCGGTCAGGTAATAGAAGTAGCTGTCGTGACGGTACGGGTAGTCGGCGTCGCGGTTGCGCAGCGCTTCCGGCGCGGTCGGGACGATGGCGACGCCGCCGCCCGCGGCGCGTAGCGCGGCGAGAACGCGCTCGCGGCGCGTGCGGTAGACGTCGATGGCGATGGTGGGTTCGGTCGGCTGGTTCATCGTGCGATTGTAGCGCTCCGTCCCGTTGTGCTTTCGGTGTCGCGCACGCCGGCGCCGCCGTTTTGCGCGGATTGGCACGCAGCCTGGCGGCATCGCCGCCGCGGGCATGTTGCAATCCGCCCACAGCGGGTCCGCGCGCGGCTCGCGAAGATGCGGCCGGTACGTTCGTGATGCCCCTGGACCACTTATACTTTCGCCGGATTCAGAAAAAGGCAGATGGTCATGATGAAACTCATCGGTTCGTTCGCCAGCCCGTTCGTGCGCAAAGCGCGAATCGTGCTCGCCGACAAGAAGATCGACTATGAACTGGTGCCCGAGAACGTCTGGGCGCCGGATACCCGGATTCACACGTTCAATCCCATCGGCAAGGTGCCGTGCCTCGTGATGGAAGACGGCGAAGCGGTGTTCGACTCGCGCGTGATCTGCGAATACGTCGATACGCTCTCGCCGGTCGGCAAGCTGATTCCACCGTCGGGGCGCGAGCGCGTCGAAGTGCGCTGCTGGGAAGCGCTCGCCGACGGCGTGCTCGACGCGGCCGTGCTGATCCGTCTCGAAAGCACGCAGCGCGCGCCCGAACAGCGCGTCGACGCGTGGGTCGCGCGCCAGCAGCGCAAGATCGACGAGGGTCTGATGGCGATGTCGCAGGGGCTCGGCAGCAAGCCGTGGTGCGCGAGCAATCACTACACGCTCGCCGATATCGCGGTGGGCTGCGCGCTCTGCTATCTCGACTTCCGCATGCCGCACCTGAACTGGCGCGAAGCGCATCCGAATCTGGACAAGCATTTCCAGAAGCTGTCGCTGCGGCAGTCGTTTATCGATACGGCGCCGAAGGACTGAACGGAGCGCGTCCGGTGAACGCGGCCTACGGGCGAAGCGCCGGGCGCCGGCCGGCCTGAACCGGAATTTGTCCCTTTGATGAAAAAATGCGCCTGACGGGGTCAGGCGCATTTTTTTTGGCGGGTGCGGTTAGCGCGCGTCTTTGCGGCGGTCCTTGCGGCGCCGCGTGATGCCCGGTCCGAACGCAAAACCGAATGCGAGCAGCAGCACCGACACCGCCAGCACCGTGTTGTTGCCGCTCGTCACGTAAGGTGTGTTGCCCGAGGTGCCTTGCACCTTCACGTCGAGCGAGCCGACCGTGTAGGGCGCGAGGCGTCCGATCACGCGGCCGTTCGCGTCGATCGCGGCGGTCATGCCGGTGTTGGTCGCGCGCAGCATCGGCCGGCCGGTTTCGAGTGCGCGCATGCGCGCGATCTGCAGATGCTGGTCGAGCGCGATCGTGTCGCCGAACCACGCGAGGTTGGTCGAATTGACGAGCACGCCGGCCGGCGTCGAGTTTTCGCGCAGCGTGCGCGCGATCTCCTCGCCGAAGATGTCCTCGTAGCAGATGTCGGCCGCGACCGGCTGGTTATGCACCATGAACGGCTTCTGCACCGGCGCGCCACGGAAGAAATCGCCGAGCGGAATGCGCATCAGGTTGACGAACCAGCGGAAGCCCCACGGCACGAACTCGCCGAACGGCACGAGGTGGTGCTTGTCGTAGCGATAAATGTCGCGCGAGCCCGGCGTGACGCCGAACAGGCTGTTGGTGTAGTCGACCACCCGGCCTTCGGGCGTGATCGTGCCGCCGAGCGCGCCGAACAGGATCGCGCTGCCGGTCGAGTCCGAGAACTCGCGGATCGCGGCCGCGAACGGTGTCGGCAACTGCTGCGCGAGCACGGGAATCGCGGTTTCCGGCGTGACGATCAGATCGGCCGGCTGCGCGGTAATCATCTGCTGATACTGATCGATCGCCGCGCGCATGCCGGCTTCCTCGAACTTCATCTCCT
>NZ_JAAGPQ010000030.1:0-234 GCF_017104985.1 Paraburkholderia sp. Ac-20342
TAAAAAAAAAAAAAAATCAGAACTATTCTTTTTGCGTTCTAAATACATAGACACAAAACTACTTGGTATGTGCTATATCGAGTTGTTCATCTACGTCGAGTGTGTCGATGCAGTCGTCGATCCAGTACAATAGTACCATTCTGTCATTACCTCTCTTGATCACTACATCACCTACACACCTATCTAGTCAACTGTGACATTCTGCAGTCTTCTCTTCATCTCACAGACACGTGC
>NZ_JAAGPQ010000031.1:0-84552 GCF_017104985.1 Paraburkholderia sp. Ac-20342
GCATCAAGCGCCCACACTTATCGGCTGTTGGTTTTTAAAGATCAGTCCGCTCACTCAACCATGCCCAACACCACCCGGCACCGCTTCGTTCGCGTCGCTGCGTCTGCAGCAGAGAAACGAGATTATGGAGACTTTCCGGCGCGCCGTCAACAGGTTTTAACACACTGCCCAACCTGCCTGCGCCGCGAAAACCCCTGCCATCCAGGGCCTCCCGCTTCCCCGTGCCCCGCTGGGCGGAACACGAAAGAGCGGAATTCTAGCGGGACCGGATACGACTTGCAAGTACGAATTCAGGGTTTTCCTTAGCGACCCTTGCCGAGGCCGTCCACTTCGCCAACGGCAGGCACCTTCGCATCAGGAGCCAAAGCCCCTGCGGTCGGAGCGCCAATCGCCCAGTCGTGCAGCACGGTATAAGCGACCGCCAGCAAAGTCGGTCCGATGAAAACGCCGAGGAAACCAAATGCCAACGCCCCGCCAAGGATGCCCAGCATCACCAGGATCAGCGGCATATCGCTATTCTTGCCAATCAGGATCGGCTTGATGACATTATCGGACATACCAACGACCAGCACGCCCCACACGACCAGAAAGATCGCCCACCCTGTCGCGCCGCCCTGGTACAGCCAGATCGCGGCAGGCAGCCACACGATGACCGGACCGCCCGGCACCACCGACAGAAAAAACGTCGCCAGCCCAAGCAACGCCGGAGCCGGCACGCCTGCAATCCAGCAGCCGAACCCTGCGAGAATGGCCTGCACGAGTGCCGTACCCAGAATCCCGTAGACCACGCCCTTCACCGTGCTGCCCGCCAGCGCGAGCAGATAGTCGGCGCGCTCACCGGCAATACGCCGCATGCCCGCATTCAGCCACGCGGCCGCACCTTCGCCGCCGATATAAAAGAAAAACGCCAGCACAATGCTCAGCGCCAGCAACCCCAGCCCGTGCGTCACGGCAATCGCCGCCGCCAGAATCCACTTGCCGGCGGGAGCCGCGAACGTGTGCAACTGCGCGATCAACTCCGAGTTGCTGCTCGTCACCCGCTCCCAGAAGGCTTCGATGCTCGAACCGACGAGCGGGATTCGCTGCACCCACGGCGGAAGATCCGGCAAGCCCGACTCGAAGAGTCTTTGCACCAGCGCCACGATATCGTGAACATGCGCACCGAATGCAAACCCCGCATACACGAATGGCCCAAGCACAACAACCAGAATGATCAGCACGATCAGCATCGCGGCCAGCTTGCGGCGCCCGCCGACCGCGCTCGTGAGCCGCCGGTAAAGCCCCCACGAGCTATAGCTGAGAATGGCGCCCCACAGCAGCGCGGTCGTGAAAGGTGCCAGCACCAGCAACGAGCCGCCCACGAGAACGATCAACGCGAATACAGCGGCAAGACGTTCGATCAGTTGGTCCGATTTCACGATGAATCTCCTATTGCGCCAGGCCATGGCGATGAATTGACATACGCCTGTCAGGCGCCCGCTGAACGCCGTCAGTATAGGGGCGAGTCGCGCGTCCTGAGTGACTTATGCCATTCGGCCAGGAGAACATGAGCCACGCGCGCAAAGAAGCGGCTTTCCCGTCACGAAACGATCCGATTCATGTGCCAATGCTGGCTAAACGGTATAGCGTCCCGGAAAAGATTAGAATATAAGGTTCCGTGCCTCCAATTTTTCCGGATTTATGCGCTCGCGAATCGCCAAACGTCTCCCTCCCGATGCCGACAAGCTTGTCGGTCTCTCGCTCGCGCTTTTCGCGTCGGGCAGCCGCACCGAAGATCGCTTCTGGGAAGCCAAGCTCGATGCGTTGCTGGCCAGGATCGTGCGCAACGCCAACCAGACCACGCTGGACGCCGCGCTCGATCATCTGCAGCAAAACCACCCCGACGCCTATGGCGCGCTCGCCGACATGGCGGAAACCCATAGCGAGTCGTTCCTCATCGAGCACGAAGGCGCGCCCTACGAAGCGCTGCTGATCGCCGCGCCCGTGCTCGCCTGGACCCGCTACGTGATTCCGTCCGGCCCGCTCAAGACCGACGCGGCCGACGCCTTGCGTGCGCATCTGCAGGCGCACGTGCTCGCGGCAAACACGCGCGTCGCGATGGCGCCGTTCCTGTACAGCATCGACCAGTTGCCGCGCCATCACGTCGAAACGTGGCGCATCGCCCAGCAGCTCGCGCAAGCGGCGCTCACCGGCGGCAATGCCAGGCTCAATTTCGGCGAGTTGCCGGAAACCTCGCCGATTCTCGCCGACCCGCGCTTCCTGCTGGCCGTCGTCGCAGCGCCGGTAGGCGAGGCGACCTTCCGTTGGCAGGAAGAAGAGCACGGCAGCCGCATCGAGCGCGGCCAGTGTCTCGAGCAATGGGCCACACAAGGTGGCGCGAATCTGTCGCTCGTGCTGCCGGGTTGCGAATTCGAGTGCCTGTTGCCCGACGCGTACTACTCAGCCTGCCGCGATGCCGACGAAAGCGTGCGTCCTCACACCGTGCGGACCGCCGTGCGTTATCTATTTGACACAATTGGCGCGGCGCCGCAGGACCTTCGCGCGGTGGTCGCCGGCTTCGGCGAACGACGTATCGACGAGTACCGTGTCGGCTTCACGCGCAAGGGCAGCAACGACGTGATTTACGGTGTCGTGTGGCCGCTCTACGGTCGCGAAAACGGCGAGCCGGGCATCGACGAAGAACCGCAGGAGACCGCCGGCTCGGACGACCCGCTCGAGGAAATCGTCGCACTGCTCAAGGAGACAGGCATTACTGACGTGCGTCGCCACGCGGGCCGCTTCGAGCCGGAATATTGCGACGACTGCGGCGTGCCGCTCTACGCGGACCCGCTCGGTGAGATCGTCCACGCGGAAATGCCCGAAGACGCAGAGCCCGCGCAACCACATTTCCATTGAATCTCGACGCCCGCCTCAACGCGTTATCGCAAAAAAGCCCCGCCTCGTGCGGGGCTTTTTGTTGGCGTAGCCGCGCGTCCTATGCCTTTCGGACAGCCGTCAAATCCGAGGGAATTTGTCATCATAGGACTGGTGACGCATGAAAGTGAGTGAGCCCGGTTCATGAACCGCACGAGTGCGTCGCGCTATTTCGCCCGATTAATCTGGAGACATGCATGCGCTTCTCGATTCTCAATTCAAACGCGGAACGACGTGACGGACTCAAGGCCCTGCTGAGGCAGATCGACCGGCTGGCGCGTTTTACCGAAGCCCAGGACTGGCGTCAGCTCGAGCGTCCGTTCAAGCGCTATGTGCCTGATCTCGTCGTGATCGACTGGCAGGACTGGATGTCGGTTCTGGATGTCCGCCACCTGCTCAGCGACTACCCCGACCTGCGCATCGCCGTGCTGACCGACGGCACCCCGCCCGCCCTCGTGCGCGCGCTGCTCGACGAAGGCGTGCTCGGCGTCGTGCCGCGCGACACCGATCCGTGTCTCATCGTGCGCGCCTTCGAAATGGTGCTGCTCGGCGGTCATTACGTGCCGCCCGGCGCACTCGCGCTCGATCCTCCGTTGCCATCCGACACCGCGATCCGTCTGTTCGACGAAAAAAATCCGCCGCCGCGCCGCAACCGCCTCTCGAGCGGACTGTCGCCGCGCCAGGAGCAGATCATGCGCTGCGTTCACATGGGCAGCACGAACAAGATGATCGCGCGCACGCTCGGCATTAGCGAAGGCACGGTCAAGATCCATCTGACCAGCATCTTCCAGCAGCTCGGCGCCCCCAATCGCGCCGCCGCGGTCGCGCTTTACAACGGCTGGCTCACGAACCATCTGCAAGTGCTGCACAACAACGGCGAAAGCTCCGCGCGGCCGGTAACGATGGGGCAGACCGGCGCGACTCCGCTGCGACGTCATAAGCGCGCGCGTTTTCAGTATCCGTTGCCAACCAGCGACACTACCCCGGCGCTGCCCATGGCCGCCGAACCCACGACATCGTATGGCGACCCGCCGCATCCCACGCTCCCGCCGAAGCCACTCACACCGGGTTCGACATAACGGCCGGCGTCATACGCGGCATGTCCGCGCGCGTGCGCCCAGAGAGCGGTGGCGGGAGCTGGCATGGAATCCGCTCACACCTTTTCCCGTCCAACGAGTAATATGAGACACATGGGTTTCCTATACACACCGCTTCCGTTCTGGGTCGCTGTCGGCGGCTGGGTTGCCACTGCGATGATGGTCGCGCTCGCGCTGTGGAAAAATCCTTTCAAAAGACTTCAGGACGGCACACTCCAGCACGTATGGCTCGCGATCATTGTCGCGGTGTCGGTGCTGTGGGCGAGCAATGCCTGGCTCGACGACGGCACCGTCATGCATCTGCTCGGCGCCACGCTCTTCGTCACGCTCTTCGACTGGCGGCTCGCGCTGGTCGCCATGGCGTTCGTCACGGGCCTTGCCGCCGTCGTCTTCGATGCGCCATGGCAAGGCATCGCGCTGACGTTCCTCGTGTACGGCGCGCTGCCCGTCGGTATCTCGACCCTGCTCCAGCGCATCTGCATCGCGTGGCTGCCACGCAATCTCTTCATGTTCATCTTTGGCCAGGGCTTCGTTTCTCCCGCCATTGCCGTATCACTGACCGTCGCGGCGGCGCTCGGCCTTCATGTCGCGCTGGCCGGCGGCTCGACAACCGTGGTGCCGGCCGGCTATGCGCTCAGCGTGCTGCTGCTCGCCACCGGCGAGGCGTGGTTTACCGGCATGGCAACCGCGCTGATCGCGGTTTACCGTCCCGCCTGGGTAACCACGTACGATGTCCGCCGATACCGCTTGGGCGGCCCACGCACCTGAGGATTCGTGCGTTGCTGCGAGCGCCGGTGCGTATCTGTGATAATTCAACGCCTGGTCGCGTGAGATTCAGCGAGCGTTCGCGCCAAGACTAGCCCGAATATTTGCAGCAAGATTGAACTCACCCTTTTGCAAGGCATCTTATTTGCCTCATCCCCCCATTAGCGTCTGAAGAACTAGATGGATCGCACCAACGTACCGCGCCGATTGCTGCGGGTGGTCGGCCGGCTGGCAGCCTGCGCAGCGAGTCTCTCGCTTATCTGCACTGCCCCCGCATTCGCCGATCAACTCGAGCAGCACAACGACCTCGTCAACAAGTTTATCAACGACATGCATGCGGACCCGCTCGTCGCGGACTGTGCCGCGCACGGCGACTTCGTCGCCAGCACGTCGACCGCATTCGATCACGTCGAATTTCCACCAAGCTCGTTCGATAGCGCCCACTCGTCCGTCACACCGTGGAACGATTCGTTCGACGAAGGCAAGCAGCGCGTCAAGGTGGACAGCATCGTCACCGTCGAAGGCGTCGGCGTGCCCCAGAACGGCGCCAGCGACCCCGCGGACCTGAAATTCCGCTGCGGCTATGTCGGCTCGCAGATGCTGGCGTTCAGCTGGAACGATCCGGTGCCGCCGAACCGTGCGCATAGCGAGGGATCGCGAGGCGCCTCGGGCAAGCATAAAGGCGGCAAGGGCAAGCACTCGGCGAGCGGCAAGACGTCGAAGAAGTCGGCAGCGAAGTCGTCGAAATCGGGCTCGGGTAAAGCGTCGCGCGCGACCTCGGGCAAATCGGCCACCAAAAGCACAGCGAAGAAAAAGAGCAAATAACGGCGTGGCGTTGATCGACTCGCGTCAACGCCGGCAGCTCGCTCGTCATTCCAATAAGAAAGCGGCGCGCACCGAAAAGTGCGCGCCGCGTTTCTTGCGCCCGTCCGTCTTTTACGCGAACGTCTCCACGTGCCGCAGAATGGCCTGCAACATCGCGGCGCCAAGCGATGCGCTGCGCTCGCCGTTCCAGCCCACGCGTTCATCGGGCAGATTGGCGTTGTCCTTGAACGGCATTTCCAGCGTCAGCGAGAGGCAGTCGAATTCGTTGCCGATGTACTTCGACGCGAGCTTCAAAGCATCCTCGCGATACTTGCTCGCCGCATAGCCATGCTTGTCCTGGAAATCGGGGCTCGCGTGCCTGAACGCCTCGATAAACGCATTCTGCTCGAGCGCCTGCCGTTCGGTGAAACCCGGCAGCATTTCGGAGCCCGCGACGAACACATAAGGCAGCGCCTCGTCGCCGTGGATATCGAAGAACAGATCGCAGCCCGTCGCGTGGATCGCGTCGCGCACCACCAGCACTTCGGGACTGCGCGCGGCGTCCGGCTCCATCCATTCGCGATTCAGGTTCGCGCCGGCTGCGTTGGTGCGCAGATTGCCGTGCACGCTGCCGTCCGGATTCATGTTCGGCACGATGTGGAACACGGCGTGGTCGTAGAGCTTGCGCGCGACCGGGTCGCCGGCCCAATCGCCCCAGCCGACGAGACGTTTCACGAGCCCTTCGATGAACCATTCGGCCATCGTCTCGCCGGGATGCTGGCGCGCGATCAGCCAGACCTGCTTTTTCGGCGTGGCGGGAGCGGCATCGTCGGCCTCCGGCGTCGCCAGCGTGAGCAGCGAAATGGGCCGCCCTTCGACGCTCCTGCCGAGCTCGGTGAGCGATGCGTGCGGCATCTGCTGTACGGCGCCGAGAAACTCCGCATGGCGTTCCTCGCTATACGGCTCGAAATACGCGTAGTAGATGCTGTCGAAATCGGGCGTGTGATCGATCGTCAGCACGCGGCCGTCATACGAGGTCGGCACGCGAAACCAGTTCACGCGGTCATAGCTCGCGACCGCCCGGTAATCGCGCCAGCCTTCCGCGAACGCGCACGCGGCGGCGTTCTCGAAGGTCATCACGCAGCGCTCGCCGGCCGTGCCGGACAGACGGAAATAGAACCACTGCGCGAATTCCGCGTGGCTGTCGGGCCGCACGCGCAGGCGGATATGGCCGGCGTCCTCGCAGGACAGCACTTCGACCGCCCCCGCGTCGAAATTGCTCGTAATCGATAACGTCATGAGATCCTTCCTGCCCGTGTGCAACGGACGGTTTATTCCGCGATGCGGCGGCGAAATACGTAGGTGGAATCGTTCGAGGCCTCGGCGCTGAACGCATAGCCTTCTGAGTCGAACGCCTGCAGCTGCTCGGGCTCGTCGAGGCGATGCTCGACCGCATAACGCGCCATCAGACCACGCGCGCGTTTTGCGTGGAAGCTGATGATCTTGTAGCGGCCGCCCTTCCAGTCCTCGAACACCGGCGTGACGACCGGCGCTTCGAGCAGCTTCGGCCTGACCGACTTGAAGTATTCACCCGACGCGCAATTCACGAGCACGCGCGAGCCCGCGGCGTTCTTCTTCAATTGCGCGTTCAACGCCTGCGTGATCCGCTCGCCCCAGAACGCATACAGATCCTTGCCGCGCGGATTGACGAAACGCGTGCCCATTTCGAGCCGGTACGGCTGCAGCAGATCGAGCGGACGCAGCAGGCCGTAGAGGCCGGACAGCACGCGCACATGATTCTGCGCATAGTCGAGATCGGCGGACGACAGCGTCTTCGCGTCGAAGCCTTCGTAGACGTCGCCGTTGAATGCGAGCACCGCCTGCTTGGCGTTGTGCGTGCCGAATTGCGGCGACCAGTCGGCGTAACGCTGGAAATTGAGGTGCGCGAGCTGATCGGAGATGCCCATCAGCGAGGCGATCTGTTGCGGCGACAAACTGCGCAGGCCGTCGATCAGTTCGGCTGCGTCGTCGACGAAATCGGGAATCGTGTGTTTCTTGACGTGCGGCGGGGTTGCGTAGTCGAGCGATTTCGCCGGCGACAGAACGATTATCATAGAGGCTTGCATGCAGGCACGCCGTGCCTGGCGGTCAAAGACGAAAGCCAGATTGTAACGAATGCCCGGTTCCCACGCCTCAAGCGGCGCCTTGCGCGTCGTGCTCGATTCCAATGTCTGGATCGATATTCTCGTGTTCGACGACCCGCATACGCGGCCGATCGCGGCCGCGCTCGAAAGCGGCGCGCTGGCCGCGCTGATCGACGCGCGCTGCCTCGCCGAGCTAACCTACGTGCTCGACTATCCGCAATTCGCGCACAGGAACGTCGACAAGACGGCGGCGCTCGCGTTCGTCGCGCGGTTCGCGCAGATGGTCGAGCCGCCGGCCACCGTCGAACCCACCGAGGGCGTACGGCCGCTGCCCCAATGCAAGGATCGCGACGACCAGAAGTTTCTCGAACTCGCGCACACAGCACGGGCTGACTGGCTCGTCTCGAAGGACCGCGCGGTGTTGAAGCTCGCGAAGCGGATCGCGCGCGATTTCGGCTTCCAGATCGCCCAGCCGGCGCCGTTCGTCGCGGCTGCGGGCATTGCGCAGAATCTGCCCGTTGCAACGACGCCCTGACGCTTTTCGAGAACCCGGCCCACCCATCGCCCAGCTACGAACCACGCCATGAACGCACCGCACGACACGTCCGCCAGCCCTACGTTTCCGTCCCGCCTGCCGAACGTCGGCACGACGATCTTCACCGTGATGAGCGCGCTCGCCGCGGAAAAAGGCGCGGTGAATCTGGGCCAGGGCTTTCCCGACTTCGCCTGCGATCCGCGCATCGTCGACTCGGTCGCGAACGCGATGCGCGACGGCCACAACCAGTACCCGCCGATGGCGGGCGTTCTGCCGCTGCGTCAGGCGATCGCGGAGAAGATCGCGAATCTGTATGGGCGCCGCTACGACGCAACGAACGAAATCACCGTGACGGCGGGCGCGACGCAGGCGCTCTTGACCGCGATTCTCTGCACCGTCCATCCCGGCGACGAAGTGATCGTGATCGAGCCGACCTACGACAGCTATCTGCCGTCGATCGAACTGGCGGGCGGCAAGCCGGTCTTCGTCACGCTCGAAGCGCCCGACTACGCGATCCCGTTCGACAGGCTGGCCGCCGCGATCACGCCGAAAACGCGGCTCATCATGATCAACACGCCGCACAATCCGACCGGCACAGTGTGGCGCGCGGAGGACATGCGCAAGCTCGAAGAGATCGTGCGCGGCACCAACGTGCTGATCCTCTCCGACGAAGTGTATGAGCACATGGTCTACGACGGCGCGCCACACGAAAGCGCCGCGCGCTATCCGGAACTCGCGCAGCGCAGCTTCGTCGTGTCGAGCTTCGGCAAGACCTACCACGTGACGGGCTGGAAGGTCGGCTACGTGGCGGCGCCCGCCGCGCTCACGGCCGAGTTCCGCAAGGTGCACCAGTTCAACGTGTTCACCGTCAATACGCCGATGCAGATCGGCCTCGCCGATTACATGAAGGACCCCGCGCCCTATCTCGATCTGCCGGCGTTTTATCAGAAGAAGCGCGACTTCTTCCGCGCGGGTCTCGCGAACTCGCGCTTCAGGCTGCTGCCGTGCACGGGCACCTACTTCCAGTGCGTCGACTATTCGGCGATCAGCGATCTGCCCGAAGCCGAATTCGCGCAATGGCTGACCGGCGAGATCGGCGTCGCGGCCATTCCGGTCTCGGCGTTCTACCACGAGGCGCACGAGTCGGGGGTGGTGCGCTTCTGCTTCGCCAAGCAGGAAAGCACGCTCGCCACCGCGCTCGAGCGGCTCGCGCGGCTTTGAGATGCTCCGCGCGATGTCACGAACGAATCCACGTTCCCGGCCATCGCGCATCGTTGCATGGGCGTGTGTGTTACGGCCTGCTTTGTGGTCTGCGTTACATCCGGCCCCACGGCCCGGGTCACAAGCCGATTCACAAGCCGGCTCACGGCCAGCTTCACGCCCCCACCCACACCCCTGCGCAGGCCGTCACACGCCCCACACGCCTCTTTCATCAGGCCGCGCGCGACGCCGCGATATACGCCTTGAGATCATCGGTCACGCGCTGCGCGGCGGGCCGAGCCTTGATCGTCTTGACGTAGCTCTTCCAGTCGATCCCCGCGTCGAGCAGAAAGTCGCGGCCGTAGATGGTCTGCGTCGCCGAGCCCACGAGCGGCAGGTGCACGTAGCCGGAGATATCGGCGACGCTGAAATGCTCGCCGCACAGATACGGCGCGAACTTCGCGATCCGCTTGAAGCCGGCGATGTGATGCGCGAGCAGCTTCTCGACGCGCCCCTTCGTTGCGTCGCTCACCGTGCCGCCGAAAAACGATTCCTTGTACAGATTGCGCGCCGTCAGTTCGAGATGCACGTCGACGAAGGCGATCATCTCGCGCTCCTTGGCCGCCTGCCACGGATCGGCAGAGAAGATCCGCCTGTCGGGAAAGCTCGCGGCGAGATATTCGACGATGCATTGCGATTCGCACAGATCGCCGTTCGCGGTCTGCAGATACGGTACCTTGCCAAGCGGCGAATGCGCGAGCAGCGCCTCGTCCTGGCTCGGCTTCACGAGCACCTCCTCGAACGGAATGCCGTGCTCGAGCAGCACGAACTTGACCTTGTTGTAGTAGTTGGACAGTGCGAAACCGCAGAGCTTCAACATCGGATGCCTCCTTCTTTTCGGTTGTTCGAGCCCACGCATCGCAATCGAAGCAGCGGCTTTCCATTAAATCATCCAGTAAATTGCACGATCGTGCTATTCTAAAATAACCATGGAGTCGAGCATCGCAATGAACTCTCGCAATTTCAGTATCGAGACCATCGGCATTGTCGGAACCGGTGCAATGGGCCGCGGCATCGCGCAGATCGCCGCGCTCGCGGGCCTGAGCGTGCGGCTCTTCGACACCAACTCCGCTGCCATAGGCGCCGCGCGCGACTACCTCGCGGACACTTTCGCCAAATTGACGGCCAAAGGCAAGCTCGAGCAGTCGCGCTCGCTGGCCGCGCTCGCGAACGTGAGCGGCGTGCAGAACATCGGCGAGCTGGCCGGCTGCGATCTGGTCGTCGAGGCGATCGTCGAAAAGCTCGACGTGAAGCAGGCCCTCTTTCGCGAACTCGAAACCGTCGTGAGCAGCCGCTGCATCCTCGCGTCGAATACGTCATCGCTGTCGATCACCGCGATCGCGGCGGGCTGCACCGATCCCTCGCGCGTGGTCGGTTATCACTTCTTCAATCCCGTGCCGCTGATGAAGGTCGTCGAAGTGATCGACGGGCTGCGCAGCGACCCCGAGGCCGGCAACGCGCTGATGGACCTCGCGCGCCGCATGGGTCACACGCCGGTGCGCGCGAAGGACATGCCCGGCTTCATCGTCAATCACGCGGGCCGCGGCATGAATACCGAGGGCCTGCGCGCGGCGGGCGAAGGCGTCGCGAGCTTCGCCGATATCGACCGCATCATGCGCGAGCAGGCCGGCTTCCGGCTCGGGCCGTTCGAGCTGCTGGACCTGACCGCGCTCGACGTGTCGCATCCGGTCATGGAATCGATCTATCACCAGTTCTACGAGGAACCGCGCTACACGCCGTCGCCGATCACCGGCACACGGCTGCTCGGCGGACTGCTGGGCCGCAAGACCGGCGAGGGCTTCTACCGCTACGTGGACGGCAAGCAGCAGGTGCCCGACGAAGCGCCCGCGCCGAGCGCGCTGCCGCACAGCGTATGGGTCAGCCAGCGCTACCGCAAAGCGCATGACGCAGTCGTGCAACTGATCGGCCAGGCCGGTGTGAAGCTCGACGACGGCGCGACGCCGGCCGCGAATTCGCTGATCGTCGTCACGCCGTTCGGCCACGACGCGACCACGGCCGCGGTCGACGAAGCGCTCGACGCCAGCCGCGTCGTCGCCGTCGACACGCTGTTCCCGCTCATCGGCGCGAAACGCCGCACGCTGATGACCACGCCGGCCACGACACGCGCCGCCCGCGACGCCGGACACGCGCTCTTCGCCGCCGACGGTGTACCCGTCACCGTGATCCGCGATTCGACCGGCTTCGTCGCGCAGCGCGTGGTCGCGACGATCGTCAACATCGGCTGTGACATCGCGCAAAAGCAGATCGCCACACCCGAGGACATCGACCTCGCGGTCACGCTCGGCCTCGGCTATCCGCGCGGACCGCTCGCGCTCGGTGACGCGCTCGGCGCCACCACGATTCTCGCGATCCTGCGCAACATGTTCGGCGTGCTCGGCGATCCGCGCTACCGTCCGTCGCCGTGGCTCGCGCGGCGCGCGCAGCTCGGTCTTTCGCTGACGCAGCGCGACGCCAGCGACATCTCACCGGAGGCCCGATCATGAGCGCCGCCCTGCTCGCTTCACGCCCAGCCAGCAGCGAATCGACGCTGGTCCTCACGCTGTCGAATCCCGGCGCGCGCAACGCGCTGCATCCGGACATGTACGCGGCCGGCATCGAGGCGTTCGACACCGTCGAGCGCGATCCGTCGATTCGCGCGGTCGTGATCACTGGCGCCGACAACTTCTTCTGCGCGGGCGGCAACCTGAACCGCCTGCTCGAAAATCGCGCGAAAGATCCGTCCGTGCAGGCCGAGAGTATCGACCAGCTCGGTCAGTGGATTTCGGCGCTGCGGCTGTCGTCGAAACCAGTCATTGCCGCGGTCGAAGGCGCCGCGGCCGGCGCCGGCTTTTCGCTCGCGCTCGCCTGCGATCTGATCGTCGCCGCGGACAACGCGAAGTTCGCGATGTCGTATGCACGCGTCGGCCTGACGCCCGATGGCGGCGGCTCGTGGTTCCTCGCGCAGGCGCTGCCGCGCCAGCTCGCCACCGAAGTGCTGATCGAAGCCAAGCCGATCGGCGCGGCACGTCTGCACGAACTCGGCGTCGTCAACCGGCTCACCAAGCCCGGCATCGCGCTCGATAACGCGCTGGACTGGGCCGACGAACTCGCGGCGATTTCGCCCAATTCGGTGTCACGCATCAAAGGACTGATCGCCGCGGCCGGCACGCAGCCGCTCGCGGATCATCTGGTCACGGAGCGCGACAACTTCGTCGCTTCGCTACATCACCGCGAGGGTCTCGAAGGGATCAGCGCGTTCCTCGAAAAACGCGCGCCGGTTTACAAATAGTCTGCCAATCAGCCACGAGAGAGCCGCCCGACCATGCCCGACTATCAGTTGCCGAAACGTCGCCGCATCTTCCTGATGCGCCACGGCGACGTCACCTACTTCGACGATTCCGGCCGCGCGATCGACCCCGAGACCGTGCCGCTCAACGCGAACGGCCGCGAGCAGGCGAGCGCCGCGGGCCGCCTGTTCGCCGAACAGCGGGTGCGCTTCGATCGCGTGATCGTGAGCGGCCTGCCGCGCACGATCGAAACCGCGCGACGCGTGCTCGCCGAAACGGGCCAGCAGATCGAGCCGGAAATCGAGCCCGCGTGGCAGGAAATTCGCGGCGGCAGGCTCGGCAGCATTCCGGCGAGCGATATCGAGGCGGCGTTTCTCGGCGTGTTCGACGGCATCGTGCCCGAAAGCACGCGCTTTCTCGACGGCGAAACGATCGGCGAACTGTTCGATCGCGTGCTGCCGGCCGTCGCGGCGCTGCGCGAGGACACCTCGTGGGACACCGTGCTGCTGGTGCTGCACGGCGGCGTCAATCGCGCGATCCTCTCGCACGCGCTGACAACGGGCGGCCGCACGTTCTTCGGCCATCTGTCGCAGGCGACCGGCTGCATCAACGCGCTCGACGTCGGCGCCGCGCCGCGCGACTGGGTGCTGCGCATGCTCAACCACTCGCCGCCGTCGCCGCTGCATCGTGACGTGCGCAACACCACGATGGAAATGCTTTACGCGCAATTCATCCGCTACCAGCGCAGCTGACACCGAACTGGAGGAGACACATGGCGCAAGCCACGCAGACCGGCGAACCCGCACCCAAACAGGACTACTCGGCCTTCGAAGGCACCCGTCCCGTCAACGAGCGGCAACGCTTCGACAACGACGCGCTCGCCGCGTGGCTGACCCGTCACGTCGACGGCTTCGCGGGACCGCTCACGCTCGAACAGTTCGCGGGCGGCCAGTCCAATCCGACCTTCAAGCTGATCACGCCGTCGCGCTCGTACGTGATGCGCGCGAAGCCCGGCCCCGCCGCGAAGCTGCTGCCGTCCGCGCATGCGATCGAACGCGAATACCGCGTGATGCACGCGCTGGCCGGCACCGACGTGCCGGTCGCGCAAATGCTCGCGCTGTGCGAGGACGAAAGCGTGATCGGCCGCGCGTTCTACGTGATGGAGTTCGTCGAAGGCCGCGTGCTGTGGGACCAGTCGCTGCCCGGCATGACGGCCGCTGAGCGCACGGCGATCTACGACGAAATGAATCGCGTGATCGCGGCTTTGCATAGCGTCGACGTCGCCGCCGCCGGCCTCGCCGATTACGGCAAGCCGGGCAATTACTTCGCCCGGCAGATCGGCCGCTGGAGCAAGCAGTATCTCGCGTCCGAGACCGAGCCGATCGACGCGATGCAGCGTCTGATCGAATGGCTGCCGCAACATATGCCCGCCGAAACGAGCGGCCGCACCTCGGTCGTACATGGCGATTACCGGCTCGACAATCTGATCTTCGATCGCTACGAGCCGCGCGTGCTTGCGGTGCTCGACTGGGAACTGTCGACGCTCGGCGATCCGCTCGCCGACTTCGCGTATCACTGTATGGCGTGGCACGTCGACCCGGGGCAGTTCCGCGGCATCGCGGGGCTCGACTGGAGCGCCCTCGGCATTCCCGACGAAGCACAGTACGTCGAACGCTATTGCCAGCGCACCGGCTTCGAGATTCACGGCGACTGGAACTTCTATCTGGCGTACAACATGTTCCGCATCGCCGCGATCCTGCAAGGCATCATGAAGCGCGTCGTCGACGGCACCGCATCGAGTGCGCAGGCACTCGATGCCGGCCGGCGCGCGAAGCCGATGGCCGAACTGGCCTGGCGCTACGCGCAGAAGGTGCGCTAGCCGCAAAACAATGCGCCGGGGCCGCATGCCCCGGTTATGGGCCGGGCTGGGCATCATGCCGTTATTTGTGCACGAGCTTGCGAGCCCCGCTTCAACATCATCCGCTGTCCGTTATTCGCGAGGTTTCAGATGAATTTCGATTACACCCCGAAGGTCCAGGCGTTGCGCGAAAAACTGCTCGCCTTCTTCGACGAGCATATTTATCCGAACGAGCAGGCGTTCTATGCGGAAATCGCGCGCAATCGCCAGAACGGCAACGCATGGGTGCCGACCGAGCTGATCGAGCAACTGAAGCAGAAGGCGCGCGCCGCCGGTTTGTGGAATCTGTTCCTGCCGCAATCGGAGCGCGGCGCCGGACTGACCAACCTCGAATACGCGCCGCTGTGCGAGATCATGGGCCGCGTGCCCTGGGCGCCGGAAGTGTTCAACTGCAACGCGCCCGACACCGGCAACATGGAGACGATCGAGCGCTACGGCAGCGAAGACAACAAGCGCGAATGGCTCGAACCGCTGCTGCAAGGGCAAATCCGCTCCGCGTTCCTGATGACGGAGCCGGAAGTGGCCTCGTCGGATGCGACCAACATTCAGACCCGCATCGTGCGCGATGGCGACCACTACGTGATCGACGGCCACAAGTGGTGGTCGTCGGGTGCGGGCGATCCGCGCTGCAAGGTCTATATCGTGATGGGCAAGACCGATCCCGAGGCGCCGCGCCATCAGCAGCAGTCGATGATCCTCGTGCCCGCCGACGCCGCCGGCATCACCGTGCACCGCCCGCTCACCGTGTTCGGTTACGACGACGCGCCGCACGGCCATATGGAAATCACGCTCGATAACGTGCGCGTGCCTGCCGCCAACATGCTGCTCGGCGAAGGCCGCGGCTTCGAGATCGCGCAGGGCCGCCTCGGCCCGGGGCGCATCCACCATTGCATGCGGCTCATCGGTCTCGCCGAACGCGCAATCGAGCTGATGGCGAAGCGCTCGCTGCAACGCGTCGCGTTCGGCAAGCCGGTCGCGTCGCAAGGCGTCACGCAGGAGCGTCTCGCCGAGGCGCGCTGCATGATCGAGCAGGCGCGTCTGCTGACGCTGAAGACCGCGTACATGATGGACACCGTCGGCAACAAGGGCGCGCGCGGCGAGATCGCGATGATCAAGGTGGTCGCGCCGAACATGGCGTGTCAGGTAATCGACTGGGCGATTCAGGCGCACGGCGGCGGCGGTGTCAGCGACGACTTTCCGCTCGCCTATGCCTACGCATCGGCACGCACGCTGCGTTTCGCCGACGGCCCCGACGAAGTGCATCGCAATGCCATCGCCAAGCTCGAACTCGCACGCCATCTGGATGCGGGCGCGGCCGCTCGCGTGGAGATGCCGGTCACGCGCGTTTGAGTTCCGCGGCCCGATGTGAAAGGTGAGCGCGGGGGGCTGAGCCCACGGCAAGCAGCATCGTACGATCTATGCTCTAATTTTTCGACCACGGCGGCGCCCTCTTTGCGGCGCCGCTTTGACGAAGAGGGAGCAACGATGATCGATGTCTATAGCTGGGCGACCCCGAACGGCCACAAGGTTCACATCATGCTCGAAGAGACGGGCCTGCCCTACACCGCGCATGCCGTGAATATCGGTGCCGGCGACCAGTTCAAGCCCGAATTTCTCGCCGTCAGTCCCAACAACAAGATTCCCGCGATCGTCGACTCCGAGGGCCCGAAAGGCGCTGATGGCCGGCCGTTCGCGCTGTTCGAATCGGGCGCGATCCTGATTTACCTGGCTGAAAAAACCGGCAAGTTTCTGCCGACCGATCCGGCCGCGCGCTACTCGGTGCTGCAATGGCTGATGTTCCAGATGGGCGGCCTCGGTCCGATGCTGGGGCAGGCTCACCACTTCCGCCTCTACGCACCCGAGCAGATCGAGTATGCGGTCAAACGCTACACCAACGAAGCGCATCGCCTGTACGGCGTGATGGACACGCAACTCGGCAAGACGCGTTATCTCGCCGGCAACGACTATACGATCGCGGACATCGCCTCGTTCCCGTGGACGCGCTCATGGAAAAACCAGGGCATCGAACTCGATGCGTTCCCGAACGTGAAGCGCTGGCATGAAGAGATTGCCGCTCGGCCCGCGGTGGTGCGCGGCGTCGACGTGCTCGCGTCCGCACGCGTGCCGCTGATGGACGACAAGGCGAAAGAGATGCTGTTCGGTGCCACCCAGTACGCGAAGCATTAACTGCTTTGTCTTCCCGGCGATACGCCCCGACGCCAGGCAAAAAGTGCGAGCCCGCATGCACGCCGGCTCGCACTTTCGATTTCACCCGCGACGCAAGAACACTAGAAGTAGTGCCGCGTAATGAACTCCGCGATGCACACCGGCCGCTCGCTGCCCTGCCGCTCCACCGTGACGTTCCATGCGACCTGCACGCCGCCGTCGTCGACTTCGGTCACGGATTCCACCGCAAACTTCCCGCGCAGCGACGAACCCACCAGCACCGGCGACACGAAACGCACACGATTCAACCCGTAGTTGACGCCCATGCGCTGCTCGAACGTCACCGTTTCACCGAGCAGAGCCGGAATCAGCGAGAGCGTCAGAAAACCATGCGCGACCGGGCCGCCGAACGGCGACTCGCGCCTGGCCCGCTCGGGGTCGACGTGAATCCATTGATGATCGCCGGTGGCCTCGGCAAAACGATCGACCTTATCCTGATCGACGCTCAACCATTCGCTGACGAGCGGTTCGGCGCCCACGCGCGCGAGCACAGCCTCGGCATTGTTGAAAGCGGCGAGCGGCGCCGCACTCGCCGTCATGCCGCGGCTCCCGGCTTGCGCAGCCCGAACATGCCCTTCGAGCGCACCGTAATCACCGTTTCGCCATGCTGATTGATGCCTTCCCAGCGCGTCGATACGATGCCGCGATCGGGTTTGCTCTCCGACACGCGCTTGTCGACGATGACGTTCATCATCGTGATCGTGTCGCCGACGCGCACCGGCTTGAGCCAGCGAATCTCGTCGATACCGGGCGAGCCCATCGACGTCGAACCCGCCAGCACGTTGCGCACGAGCATGCCCATCATCACCGAGCACGTATGCCAGCCGCTCGCCACGAGGCCGCGAAACGGCGATTCGGCCGCTGCGGCTTCGTCGAGGTGAAACGGCTGCGGATCGAACTTCTGCGCGAACTCGACGATCTCCTCGCGCGTGAACGTGTGCTTGCCGACTTCGTGCGTCGTGCCGACTTCCATGTCTTCGAAACTGAATCCCATCGTGCCTCTCCTTGATCCGGTTGAATGCGCCGATCAGTCTTCGGCGACGGCAAAGCCGGGAAGCGTGGCGAACCGCGCAAGATGATGATCGACGTCGCCAAGCGTGGTCTCGATGATCGCGAGGCGCTTAAATAGATGCGCCGCCGCTACCTCGTTCGTGACGCCCATGCCGCCATGCAACTGCACCGCCTGCTGACCGACGAAACGCGCCGCCTGACCGACGCGCACCTTTGCCGCCGAAATTGCGCGACGGCGTTCGTCGGCATCTTCGCTCGCATAGCGCATCGCAGCGAGATAGGTGATGGAGCGCGCCTGTTCCGCGTGAATCAGCATCTCGACCATACGATGCTGCAACGCCTGGAAACGCGCGATCGGCTGGCCGAACTGCTGGCGCGTTTTCGTGTAGTCGACGGTGGCGTGGTTCAGCGCGTCGAGCGCGCCGATCGCCTCCGCGCACAGCAGCAACGTGCCGTAGTCGGCGATCTGTTCGAGCGCCACCGCGCCCGCGTGCTGACCGGCGAGCCGGCGCGCGGGCGTGCCGGTGAATTCGAGCGTCACCGCGCGCTGGCCGTCGATGGTGCGATATTCGGTGACTTTGGCACCGGCCGCGCCGCGCGCCACGACAAAAAGCGCGATCTCGCCATTCAGGCGTGCCGGCACGATCCAGTGATCCGCCTGCGCGCCGTGCAGCACGGCCGACTTCGTGCCACCTAGCGCGTACTGCTCGCCCTGAGCGCTCGCCGTCGTGGCGATGTCGAACAGATCGTAACGTGCGTGCGGTTCATGAAAGGCCACGGCCAGTTTGCATTCGCCCTGCGCCGCGCGCTCGAGCAACGCGGCGTCTTCGCCTTCGCTCGTGCCCGCTATGCGTAGTGCCTCGATGCCGACCACGGTCGCCCAATACGGCTCGATGACCAGCGCGCGACCGAGTTCCTGCATGACCACCAGCATGTCGATCGGACCACCGTTGAAACCGCCCTGCGCTTCCGGCACCGGCAGCGCGGTCAAACCGAGTTCGGTGAACGCGGCCCAGTGCGCGGCCGACACACCGGCTTCCGAGCGCACGATCGCCTGACGCGCCTCGAAGCCGTAGCTTTTCTCGAGATAGCGGCGCAGCGCGTCGGCAAATTGCTGTTGTTCGTCGTTGAAAGTGAAGTCCATGCGCCGCTCCTCAAAGTCCGAGAATCATCTGCGCGATGATGTTCTTTTGAATTTCATTCGAACCGCCGTAGATCGACGTCTTGCGGAAGTTGAAGTAGTACGCAGCGAGCGGCGCGGCATCGTCATCGCCGGCGAGGCTGTGCTCGCGCTCGCCTTCGAGGAACGGCACGTCGAACGGCGCGGCAAGCGGACCAATCGCTTCGAACATCAGCTCGGTCAAGCCCTGCTGCACTTCGGTGCCTTTGATTTTCAGCATCGACGCTTCCGGGCCCGGCCCGCGTCCGCCCGCCTCGTTGGCAACCACGCGCTGCACGGTGACTTCGAGCGCCATCAACTCGATTTCGAGATTCGCGACCTTCGCGGCAAAGACCGGGTCCAGCAGCAACGGCTTGCCGTTCTTCTTCTGATTCAGCGCGACGCGCTTAAGAAAGACGAGTTCACGCTTCGAGGTGCCGACCCGCGCGATGCCGGTGCGCTCATGACCTAGCAGGTATTTCGCGTACGTCCAGCCGCGATTTTCCTCGCCGACCAGATTCTCCAGCGGCACTTTCACGTCTTCGAAAAACACCTCGTTGACTTCGTGATCTTCGTCGAGCGTGATGATCGGCCGCACGGTGATGCCCGGCGTTTTCATATCGATCAGCAGAAACGAAATGCCTTCCTGCTTTTTGGCCCCGCTGTCGGTGCGCACGAGGCAGAACATCATGTCGGCGTACTGGCCCAGCGTGGTCCAGGTTTTCTGGCCATTGACCACGTAATGATCGCCGACGCGCTCGGCACGGGTGCGCAGCGATGCGAGATCCGAGCCCGAACCCGGCTCGGAATAGCCCTGGCACCACCAGTCTGTGCCGTTGAGAATACGCGGCAGATAGTGGCGCTTCTGCGCCTCGTTGCCGTATTTCATCAGCACGGGTGCGACCATCGATACACCGAAGGGCAGCACGGAAGGCGCACCAACTCGCGCGCACTCTTCCTCCCAGATATGCCGCTGGGTCGCATCCCAGCCCGGGCCGCCATATTCGCGCGGCCACGCAACCACCGACCAGCCTCGCGTGCCGAGCAACCTGTGCCAGCTAGCGAAATCTTCG
Organism: Paraburkholderia sp. Ac-20342; assembly: GCF_017104985.1. NCBI lineage: Bacteria > Pseudomonadati > Pseudomonadota > Betaproteobacteria > Burkholderiales > Burkholderiaceae > Paraburkholderia > Paraburkholderia sp. Ac-20342. The sequence goes on from NZ_JAAGPQ010000031.1 coordinate 20,193, forward strand.
CGGGAAAGACGTTTGTGATTGAGTACCTTGTCGCTCAGCTCACGGGGCAGATTCGCCTCGAGCCAGGCGCGGATGTCGGCGCGGAACGCGTCTTCAGCGGGGGAATAGTCCAGATTCATGCGTAGTGTCTCCTGGCCGCCACCACCTGGCGCCAGCAGGCACCGCGCTATTGCAGCGGTTCCTTCAGGGCAGCCGGGACTGGCAGCGGCATCACTTCGATGCCTTCCTCGACCAAGGCACGCGCATCTTCCGGTGTCGTGACACCACGAATATTGCGTGCGGGCGCTTCGTTGTAGTGAATGCGCCGCGCTTCCTCGGCGAAGCGGTCGCCCACGTTCTCGGTCTTTTCCAGTACCTCGCGCAGTGCGCGCATGACACGCGCCTGCATGTCACCGGTATCCGCCGGCGCTTTCGTGTCAGCCGCACCCGACAGATTCAGGCGCGGTGCCGACGGCAAGCGGCTCACTTCGTTCGCACCGCAGATCGGACATTCGACGAGCTTGCGAGACTGCTGCGATTCGAAGTCATCAGCCGAAGCGAACCAGCCTTCGAACCGATGGCCATGCGGACACTGTAAATCGAGGACCTTCATGTGGAATCAGGGCTTGCGTGCCAGTTTAGCGCAAAAAGAAAATTTATGAACGATCGTTCGTAAAATTTAAGATCGATGCGCCAGCGTTGGACGTAGTGAACAAATCGGGCGCGGTGGGCGATTTTAACGCTTTGCGCCAGGCGCTGCCGAAGGCAAGTCGCCACGTGAGCCGTACCGGTTTCGCCTGACGAACCCTACTGGACCGCTCACCCATCATGCTTAAGGGCTCTCTACACCGGCATGCCCCGCATCACGCTTACGCGACGAGGTTTTCAATCCGGCGGCTGACGCGCGCTTCGATCTGACGCGCCCCCCGGGCAAGATTGATCTGTTTCGCCAGCTTTGCAACATCCACCACGTCTGCCTTGATGTTGTATCCGCCGCGCGAAGTGAGCCACTCAAGCACGTCGGACAGATGCCACACCGACGTACTCCCTTCGTGGACAGGCGGAGGGAAGTCCGTGGCGTGGCTCAGCATCAGCTTGCGCATGTTCTGCCGCGATACGCCGGCGACTTCCGCCACATCGGTCAAGCCAACGAAATCGGGCCCCGCCTCTACAAGCTGCGCAGACGGCACCGCGCGTTTGACATCCTTGAGCGCGCTGACGACAGCCTCGAGCGCAGATGCACCTTCGCGGGAAAACAGCAGCCCCAGGCGTCCCGGTTGTCCCACGCCGACCGTGGCGTCGTCGCACCCTGCTTCGCCCAGCCGTTCGACGATCTCGTCGGCATCGCAGTCTTCGGCTGCGAGCCGGTATTTCAACGTGAACACATATTCCATACGTTACTCCTGTCTTCATTCAGCCCAGGTTTGCGCCTTTCATGTTCGGCGCCACACGCCCCGTTACCGCACGAGCCGTGCAGTTGTCGACGATACGCCGCAAATGCTTGGCGTGATTGCCCGAATTCTTCGGCGTACTCCAGACACTCGATATACAGAACTCTCCGCAGCGGCATTCCGCCTCTTTATAAGGACAGTAGATTTTTCCCCACGCGTGACCTCTCCCACCATCCTGGACGCGCCAGCCATGCTTCTCCGCGTAGACCAATGCCGCTTCGATCTCCTTCTTCGCGTGCTTTCCTCTAACCATCGACACCTCCAATTTAACCGACGCCTCATAAGTTGTCAATCGACAACCACAAAGACTTTCAAAGTCAGACCTCTTCGCTGCCTATCGTTCGTTATTCAAAATAAAAACGATGACGAACGCGGTGACCGGAAAGCTCATACTAGCGACACGCGAACGACTCGACGAGCCAGCCAGATGGCCTATGAAAAACGGATATTCAGGTGTCGGAGAAAAAGCGTTGCCCAATGACAAAGCCCCTGCCGGTCATCGACCGGCAGGGGCTTCTCGTGTTATAGGCCGGATATCTGGCAGCGCCAGACTTATACCGTCTCCGGCGTCGCCGTCGGCCAGGCGCCCGAGAGCACCTTCTCCAGCCAGAACGTGCCGATAATCGTCTTCACGTCGGTGATCTTGCCGGTGCGCACCCATTCGGATACGTCCTCGAACTTCGCCGTAAAGAGTTCGAGGAACTCGCCCTCGTCGAGCTTGCGCTCGCCGGCGACCAATCCGCGTGCAAGATAGATGTCGATGAACTCGGTCGAATACGAAATGATCGGGTGGATGCGCGTCAGGTACACATACTCGCGCGCGGTATAGCCGGTTTCCTCGCGCAACTCGCGCGCCGCGCAGGCCAGCGCGCCTTCGTTCGGATCGAGCTTGCCGGCCGGATACTCGACCATGACCTTGCCCATCGGATAGCGATACTGGCTCTCAAGCAGCACGCGACCGTCGTCGAATAGCGGAATCACCATGACGGCACCCGCATGCTTGACGTATTCGCGGGTCGCCTGCTTACCGTCAGGCAACCGGACCGTATCGTACTTGACCGTCATGAACGGCCCTTGATGAACCGTCTTGCTGTCGATACACGTCTCGGTTAGCGCGGCATCGTGATTGGGAAGTTCAGCCATGTGCGGACCTCAAAACAGCCTGGTGCGCGACGGCGGGACGCCGTCAGCGGCGTTTGACGAGATATTGGAAGGTAAAGCCGGGAAAAGCGAACACGACGAACAGCGCAAACGTGATCGCATAGAACTGCCAGCCCTGTTCGAAGCGGTTTCCCGCGCGCGCTTCGAGCAGAAAACCCAGCGCGCCAACCACGAAATACAACACGATCAGTTCGGCAATCCGCAGCCAGGCGCTTTTCTTCGCCGCTTTCAACGGCACGGCGGCGAAGAGGCGCTGATTCAGGAACGGCAGGTTGGCGCCCACGAACGCCAACAGCACGATAAACCAACCCGCAGCGGACATCAGAGCAGCAGCGTGTGCTGGATAGCCTGCAGGCAGGCGCGCAGCAGCGGGTCGGGCACGATACCGAGCACCAGCACGGCCACGCCGTTGAGCGCGAGCAGCGCGCGCGTGCTCGTGTCGGCGACGATCGGCGACTTGTCCTGCGGCTCGTCGAAGTACATGAGCTTGACGATACGCAGGTAGTAGAACGCGCCGAACAGCGAGGTGATAACCGCCAGAATCGTGAGCCAGGTCAGACCGGCGTTCATCGTCGCCTGCAGCACGGCGAGCTTCGCATAGAAGCCGACTGCCGGCGGAATGCCCGCGAGCGAGAACATCATGATCATCATCACGAACGCGAACACCGGGCTGCGCTGATTGAGGCCCTTGAAGTCCTCGAGCGTGTCCGCTTCGAAATCGCGGCGGGCGAGCAGCATGATGACGCCGAAGGTGCCGAGCGTCGTGATCAGGTAGACGATGCTGTAGAACATCGCCGAGCCGTACGCGCTCGCGGCGCCCGTGGTCTTCTGGTCGACTACGCCAGCGAGCAGGCCGAGCAGCACGAAGCCCATGTTCGAGATCGCCGAGTACGCAAGCATCCGCTTGACGTTGCGCTGCACGATACCGGTGATGTTGCCGACGATCAGCGACAGCGCCGCGAGGATCACGAGCATCTGTTGCCATTCGACCGCGAGCGGCAGCAGGCCCATCACGAGGAAGCGCAGGCCCCACGCGAATGCCGCGACCTTCGGACCGCCGCCAACCGTGAGCGTCATCGCCGTCGGTGCGCCCTGGTACACGTCGGGCACCCACATGTGGAACGGCACCGCACCCATCTTGAACGCCACGCCGGCCACGATGAAGATCACGCCGAACAGCAGCACGCTCGGATCGTAGTGGCTCGTGCCGATCGCCTTGAACACTTCGTTGAGGTCGAGCGAGCCGGTCGCGCCGTACAGCATCGAGATACCGTACAGCAGGAAGCCCGAAGCGAGCGCGCCGAGCACGTAGTACTTCATCGCCGCTTCGTTCGACGACGCCACTTCGCGGCGCAGCGCGATCACCGCATACAGCGACAGCGACATCAGTTCGAGACCGAGATACAGCGTCAGGAAGTTGTTGCCCGAGATCATCACGATCTGGCCGAGCAGCGAGAACATGCCGAGCAGGAAGAAGTCGCCGCGGAACAGGCCGCGGTCCTCGAGATAACGGCGCGAATAAACGATCGACACCGCGTAGCCGAGCGACACCACCGCCTTCATCACGTTGGCGAACGAATCGACCACGTACATGTGGTCGAAGAAGTAATGCACCTGCGGATCGAACGCATTCATCGCGAACCAGATGCCGGCGACCAGCGTCGAGAAGAACGCGATGAAATACGTGGTGCGGCGACCGTCCGGGCCGACGAACGTGTCGTTGAGCCACGCGACGACAACGGCCAGCATCAGCAGCGCGTCGGGCAACAGAGCAGTCATAGGGGCGTTTTGCATGGTCTTAAATTCCTCCGCTCGTCGTTACTGAGGCAACGGCAGCTTCGATTGAGCAACGTGGGAGAGGAGGTTTTCCACGGATACGTGCATCACATCGGTAAAGGGCTTCGGGTACAGCCCCATGAACAGCGTCAGTGCGGCGAGCACTGCCAGCATGAAAAATTCGCGACGGCTGATGTCGGCGAGATGCTTCACGTGGTCGTTCGCGACCGCGCCGAAGTACACGCGCTTGTACATCCACAGCGTGTAGGCCGCGCCGAGGATCAGCGTAACCGCCGCACCGCCCGCGATCCAGAAGTTGTACTGGACAGCCGCCAGGATCACCATGAATTCGCCGACGAAACCGGAGGTGCCCGGCAAGCCGCAGTTCGCCATCGAGAACAGCATCGCGAACGCCGCGAACTTCGGCATCATGTTGACGACGCCGCCGTAATCGGCGATCTGACGCGAATGCATGCGGTCGTACAGCACGCCGATGCTCAGGAACATCGCGCCCGACACGAAGCCGTGCGAGATCATCTGCACGATCGCGCCTTCCGCACCGAGCTGGTTGAAGATGAAGAAGCCGAGTGTAACGAAGCCCATGTGCGCGATCGACGAATACGCGACCAGCTTCTTCATGTCGGCCTGCACCATCGCGACGAGGCCGATGTAGATCACCGCGATCAGCGACAGCGTAATGACGACCGGCGCGAGGAAATGGCTCGCGTCAGGCGCGATCGGCAGCGAGAAGCGCAGGAAACCGTACGCACCGAGCTTCAGCATGATCGCGGCCAGCACGACCGAGCCGCCGGTCGGCGCTTCCACGTGCGCATCGGGCAGCCACGTATGCACCGGCCACATCGGCACCTTCACCGCGAAGGCCATGAAGAACGCGATAAACAACAGCACCTGCGGCGTCATCGCGATCTGCGCGTGCTGCCACGTGGCGAGATCGAACGTGCCGGTTTCGTTGTACAGATACAGCAGCGCGACCAGCATCAGCAGCGAGCCCATCAGCGTGTACAGGAAGAACTTGAACGCCGCATACACGCGGTTCGCCCCGCCCCACACGCCGATGATGATGTACATCGGGATCAGCGTCGCTTCGAAGAACACGTAGAACAGCATGCCGTCGGCCGCGCTGAACACGCCGACCATGATGCCCGAGAGGATCAGGAACGCCGCGAGGTACTGGCCGACGTTCTTCGTGATCACTTCCCACGCGGCGATCACGACGATCACCGTAATCAACGCGGTCAACACGACGAACCACATCGAAATGCCGTCCACGCCGAGGTGGTACGTGATGTGGAAGCGCTCGATCCAGCTCGCCTGCTCGACGAACTGCAGATCCGCCGTGCTCGAATCGAAACCGGTGATCAGCGGAAGCGTGACGATGAAGCTCAGGACCGAGCCGATCAGCGCGATCCAGCGCGCCGGCGCCGGGTTGTCGTCCTTGCCGATCGCGAGGACCAGCAGGCCGAAGAGAATCGGCAACCAGATCGCGATGCTGAGAATCGGATAAGCGTGCATGAGTGTCCCTCGCCTTATTTGCCGCCGAGCGTTACAAACAGGGTCAGGAGCCCCAGCATGCCGATAATCATGGCGAACGCGTAGTGGTAGATGTAGCCGGATTGGAGGAAGCGGATCACGCTCGCGAACCAGCCGATAAAGCGTGCGCTGCCGTTGACGATGCCGTCGATCACGACCACGTCGCCTTCCTTCCACAGACCCCGGCCGATTGCCACCGCGCCGCGAGCAAACACGACTTCGTTGATCTTGTCCATGTAGTACTTGTTATCGAGCAACGTGTAGATCGGGCCGAACGCGCGCTTGATGACAGCCGGCAGGTCCGGACGGATCAGATACAGGAACCATGCAACTACGACACCGGCGAGCGCGAGCCACACCGGCAGGCCCGACACCGAGTGCAGACCCATCGACGCCCAGCCCTGGAACTCTTCGGCCATTTCGTGCAGCGCCGGATGGTTCTCGCCGATGTAGATCACCTTGTCGAACGCGACGCCATGCTGGAAGAAGTCGCCGAACAGCATCGGACCGACACCGATCGCACCGATCACGATCGACGGAATCGCCAGCAGCACCAGCGGCACCCACACGACCCACGGAGTTTCGTGCGGCTCGTGAGCGTGATCATCGTGACCATGAGCGTGACCGTGATCGTCGTGGCCGTGCGCGTCATGCGCATGCGCCGCGGCTTCGATACCCATCGGCGATTCCGGATGCTTCGGACCGCGGAAGCGCTCCTTGCCGTGGAACACCATGAAGTACATACGGAACGAGTACAGCGCAGTCACGAACACGCTCGCGACCACCGCGAAGTAGGCGAAGCCCGAACCCGGCAGATGCGACAGCTTCACCGCGTCGATGATCGAGTCTTTCGAGTAGAAACCCGAGAAGAACGGCGTGCCGATCAGCGCAAGCGAACCGATCAGCGACGTGATCCACGTGATCGGCATGTACTTGCGCAGGCCGCCCATGTTGCGCATGTCCTGATCGTGGTGCATGCCGATGATGACCGAACCCGCGCCGAGGAACAGCAGTGCCTTGAAGAACGCGTGCGTCATCAGGTGAAACACGGCGACCGAGTAGGCCGAGGCGCCGAGCGCGACCGTCATGTAACCGAGCTGCGACAGCGTGGAATAAGCGACCACGCGCTTGATGTCGTTCTGGACGATGCCGAGGAAGCCCATGAACAGCGCCGTGATCGCACCGATGACCATCACGAACGACAGCGCCGTATCCGACAGTTCGAACAGCGGCGACATACGCGTGACCATGAAGATACCGGCCGTCACCATGGTTGCCGCGTGAATCAGCGCGGAGATCGGCGTCGGGCCTTCCATCGAGTCCGGCAGCCAGACGTGCAGCGGGAACTGGGCCGACTTACCCATCGCGCCGATGAAGAGGCAGATGCACGCAACCGTGAGCAGGCCCCAGTCCGTGCCCGGGAAATTCAGCGCCGCGAGTTCGGTGCGCTTCGCGAAGACTTCGCCGTAGTTCATCGAACCGGCGAACGCGAACAGCAGGCCGATGCCGAGCAGAAAGCCGAAGTCGCCGACGCGGTTCACGAGGAACGCCTTCATGTTCGCGTAGATCGCCGACTCGCGCTTGAAGTAGAAGCCGATCAGCAGGTACGACACGAGACCCACCGCTTCCCAGCCGAAGAACAGTTGCAGGAAGTTGTTGCTCATCACGAGCATCAGCATCGAGAACGTGAACAGCGAGATGTACGAGAAGAAGCGCTGGTAGCCGTCGTCGTCGGCCATGTAGCCGATTGTGTAGATGTGCACCATCAGCGACACGAAGGTCACGACGCACATCATCATCGCGGTCAGCGAGTCGACGAGGAAGCCGACTTCGAGCTGCGTCTTGCCGATCGACATCCATTCATAAACGGTCGCGTTGAAGCTCGCGCCGTCCATCACCTGGAAGAAGACCATGGCCGAGAGGACGAACGAAACCGCGACGCCGAGGATCGTGACCGAATGCGCGCCGGCGCGCCCTACCGCCTTTCCGAACAGCCCTGCAACCAGGGAACCGGCAAGCGGTGCCAGCGGAATTGCCAACAGCAGGTTTTCATTGAGTATCGTGGACATAACCGCTTTTCCTGAAATTAACCTTTGAGCTGATCGAGATCCTCGACATTGATCGTGTCGAGACTACGGAACAGGGTCACCAGAATTGCGAGGCCGATCGCCGCTTCCGCGGCCGCCACCGTCAGCACGAAGAAGACGAAGATCTGGCCATGCACGTCGCCGAGGTAGTGCGAGAACGCGACGAAATTGGTGTTCACCGCGAGCAGCATCAGTTCGATCGCCATCAGGATGATGATGACGTTACGGCGGTTCAGGAAAATGCCGACGATGCTGATCGCAAACAGGATCGCACCGAGGACAAGGTAATGGGCTAGGGTCAACATGATTTCTATCTCCTGTCCGCTCAGCTGTTCTTGGCAGGTGCCGAGTCGGCTGCCGCTGCCGCCGCAGCTGCGGCTTCTTCCGCGGCGAGGGTCGCCGCGGTTTTCTCCGACGCCATCTTCACGACGCGCACGCGGTCCTGCGCACGCACCTTGACCTGCGCGCTGACGTTCTGCCGCTTGCTGTCCTTCTTGTGGCTCGTGGTCAGCGCGATCGCCGCGATGATCGCCACCAGCAGTATCAGGCCGGCGACTTCGAACGCGAAGATGTAGTCCGTGTAAATGATCTTGCCGATCAGGCGGGTGTTCGACCAGTCGCCCATGCCGTTCGCGGCCGCGGCCGTATCGTGCAGCACCGTCGACGTCGCGCCGTAGCCGTGCCACAGGATCAGTGCGGTCTCGATCACGATGATCGCGCCCACCACCGTCGCCATCGGCACGAAGCGTTTGAAGTCTTTGCGCAGCACGTCGAGATTGATGTCCAGCATCATCACGACGAACAGGAACAGCACCATCACCGCGCCGACGTAGACGAGCACCAGCAGGATCGCGAGGAACTCGGCCTCGAGCAGCATCCAGATCGCCGCTGCGTTGAAGAACGCCAGCACCAGGAACAGTGCGGACGCCACCGGGTTGCGCGAGGTGATCACCTTCAGCCCCGAGACAACCAGGAGCAGCGCGAAGATGTAGAACAGTACGGTCGTGAATTCCATGATTACCGGTTCATCGTTAGGCCATCGTCAGGCATTGTTCTTTGGCACGCGTGGTCAGCAAAAGCGGGCGAACCGCCAGAACAGTCGCACAGGTGCGCCGTGCCGCGGCGTTCAGACCGCGGCGCTCGGCCCGACAGCAGGCCGTGTTACTGCTTTTACTGCCGCTATTACTGCATCAACGGAAAAGCACTTCAACGATACGGTGCGTCGGCAGCCTTGTTGGCGGCGATCTCCGCTTCATAGCGATCGCCGACAGCCAGCAGCATGTCCTTCGTGAAGTACAGGTCGCCGCGCTTCTCGCCGTGATACTCGAGAATGTGCGTCTCGACGATCGAGTCGACCGGGCAGCTTTCTTCGCAGAAACCGCAGAAGATGCACTTGGTCAGGTCGATGTCGTAGCGCGTCGTGCGGCGCGTGTTGTCCGCGCGCGTTTCCGATTCGATCGTGATCGCGAGCGCCGGGCATACCGCTTCGCACAGCTTGCAGGCGATGCAGCGCTCTTCGCCGTTTTCATAGCGGCGCAGCGCATGCAGACCGCGAAAACGCGGCGAGATCGGGGTCTTCTCTTCCGGGAATTGCACCGTGACCTTGCGCTGGAACGTATAACGTCCGGTCAGCGCGAGACCCTTGAGCAGTTCCGTGAGGAAGAAAGTCTTGAAGAAGTTTTGGATTGCGGTCATGGGTTCGTCCGCCCTTTATTTCCAGATATTCAACGGCGACATGATCCAGAAGCCGACCACCACCAGCCACACCACGCAGACCGGAATGAACACCTTCCAGCCGAGACGCATGATCTGGTCATAGCGGTAGCGCGGGAACGTGGCGCGCGCCCAGATGAATACCGACAACAGGAAGAAAACCTTGGCGACGAGCCAGACGATGCCCGGGATGAACGACAGGAAACCGAACGGTGCGCTCCAGCCGCCGAGGAACAGAGTTGCAGCCAATGCCGAGATCACGATCATGTTGATGTACTCGGCGAGGAAGAACAGCGCGAACGCCATACCCGAGTAATCGATCATGTGGCCCGCGACGATTTCCGATTCGCCTTCCACCACGTCGAACGGGTGACGGTTCGTTTCGGCGATGCCCGAGATGAAGTAGACGACGAACATCGGCAGGAGCGGCAGCCAGTTCCACGACAGGAAGTTCAGGCCGTGCGAGGCGAAGAAGCCGTGCTCCTGCGAGCCGACGATGCCCGACAGGTTCAGCGTGCCGGCCGTCATCAGCACGACCACGAGCGCGAAGCCCATCGAGATTTCGTACGAAACCATTTGCGCCGCGGCGCGCATCGCGCCGAGGAACGCGTACTTCGAGTTCGACGCCCAGCCGGCCAGAATCACGCCGTATACGCCGATCGACGAAATCGCCATCGCGTACAGCAGGCCCGCGTTGATGTCGCCGAGCACCGCGCCCGCCTGGAACGGAATCACTGCCCAGACCGCGAAGGCCGGCACCACCACCATGATCGGCGCGATGAGGTAGATCCAGCGGCTCGCCTGGGCGGGCTGGATCACTTCCTTGAGCAACAGCTTCAGCACGTCGGCGATCGGCTGCAACAGGCCGGCGGGGCCGACGCGGTTCGGGCCGAGACGCACGTGCATCCAGCCGATCAGCTTACGTTCCCACAGGATCAGGTAAGCCACGCACAGCAGGATCACAACGGCCACCACCAGGATGCGCACGAGCGCCCACACCGTGGGCCAAGCGACACCGAGAAGCTGGGACCCGCCCGAGTTGATCGTATCGAACAAGCTCATTTACGCCTTCTCCACCAGCAGTTCACCGAACAGGCTGCCCAGCGCTGCACCGGCAGGTGTAGCCGCCGACACGCGGACCACCGTCTCCGCAAGATTCGCGTCGCGCACGGCCGGCAACTGCACCGCTTGCTCGCCCTGGCGCACGCGTACCGCGTCGCCTTCCTTCAAACCCAGTTTGTCGAACAGCGCAGCCGGCAGGCCGACCGAGTTCGCCACACGTGCGGCCGCAGTCAGATGCAGCGACTCCGCGCGACGCACGAGCGCGTCGGCATGATAGATCGGCACGTTCGCGAGACGCTCGAACCGACCTTCCACCGCCTTGGCCGCCTTGCCGCGCGTCACCGTGACGCTGGTGCGGTTCGACAGACGCGAGTTCAGCTCGCCGTCGCCGAGCGCAGCCGCGCGCACTTCCTCGACCGTGTCGTAGTCGAAACCCGGCACGCCGAGCAGGCTACCGAGCACACGCAACACCTTCCATGCCGGACGCGTGTCGCCGAGCGGACGCACGACGCCGTTGAACGGCTGCACCGTGCCTTCCGCGTTGACGAAGGTGCCGCCCGTCTCCGTGAACGGCGCGATCGGCAGCAGCACGTCGGCGTAGTCGGCGCCGGTCTGGAACGGCGACATCACGACGACCATCTCGGCCTGCTTCAGCGCGGCGAGCGCCTGCGCCGGATTGGCGGTATCGAATTCCGGTTCGAGATTCAGCAGCAGATAACCCTTGCGCGGCTGTTCGAACACTTCGCGGGCGTTCAGGCCGCCTTCGCCCGGCAGCGCGTTCACAAGGTGCGCGCCGACCGTGTTGGCCGCTTCCGTGAGGAAGCCGAGCGTCGCACCGCTTGCCTCGGCAATCCATTGCGCCGCCGCGTGGATCGCGGCGAAGTCGGGATGACGCACCGCTTCGTTGCCGAGCAGCACGAGACGGCGTTCGCCCGTGGCGAGCGAATCTGCAACCTGCTTGTCAGCATCGGTAGGCTGCGTGCCCACGAACGCTTCCGGCAGTGCCACGCCCTTTGCCTGCGCGACCGCGCCGGCGATGCCCGCGAGCACATCGAGCCATGCCGACGGTGCCGCCACCACGCGTTGAGCTTGCGGAATCAGTGCGTCGTCGTTCGTGGCCTGCACGAGCGTGAGTTGCGTGCCGCCCTTGGCCGCCTGGCGCAGACGCGCTGCGAACAGCGGATGATCGCGACGCAGGTCCGAACCGATCACGAGCGCCGCGTCGATATTCGACAGTTCGGCGACGGCGGTGCCGAGCCACGGCGCGCCAGTCACTGGCGCCGAGAAATCGGACTGGCGCAGACGGAAGTCGACATTCGGCGTGCCGACCGCTTGCGCAATCTGCTTGAGCAGGAACAGTTCTTCGATCGTGCTATGCGCGCTGGAAAGCGCTGCGAGCGCATTCGCACCGTGGTCGCCCTTGATGCCCTTCAGACCCTTGACCACGTAGTCGAGCGCCGTCTGCCAGTCGGTTTCGACCCACTGGCCGCCCTGCTTGAGCATCGGCTTGGTCAGACGCTCGGGGCTGTTGAGGCCTTCATACGAGAAGCGGTCCTTGTCCGAAATCCAGCATTCGTTGATGGCTTCGTTTTCGAACGGCAGAACACGCATCACGCGATTGTTCTTGACCTGCACGACGAGGTTCGCGCCGACGGAATCGTGCGGGCTCACCGACTTGCGGCGCGACAGCTCCCACGTCCGCGCGCTGTAGCGGAACGGCTTGCTCGTGAGCGCGCCGACCGGGCACAGGTCGATCATGTTGCCCGACAGTTCGGAGTCGACCGTCTTGCCGACGAACGAGGTGATTTCAGAATGCTCGCCGCGGCCAAGCATGCCGAGTTCCATCACGCCGGCGATTTCCTGGCCGAAGCGGACGCAACGCGTGCAGTGGATGCAGCGCGACATTTCTTCCATCGAGATCAGCGGGCCAACGTTCTTGTGGAACACCACGCGCTTTTCTTCGCTATAGCGCGACGACGACTTGCCGTAACCGACAGCCAGATCCTGCAGCTGGCATTCGCCGCCCTGGTCGCAAATCGGGCAATCGAGCGGATGGTTGATCAGCAGGAACTCCATCACGGCTTGCTGGCCCTTCACCGCCTTGTCCGATTGGGTGCGCACGATCATGCCGGCCGACACCGGCGTCGCGCATGCGGGCACGGCCTTCGGCATCTTCTCGACATCGACCAGACACATCCGGCAATTGGCCGCAATCGACAGCTTCTTGTGATAGCAGAAGTGAGGAATGTACGTGTCGACCTTATGCGCAGCCTGGATCACCATGCTGCCTTCAGGCACCTCGACTTTCTTGCCGTCTATTTCCAGTTCAACCATGATGGTCAATCTTCCTTAACCTGTTACCGCTCAATCGTTCGCCTGTTCAGCGCCCGCTTCGGGCGATGAATCCTGCGGTTGAGGTGTACGTCGGGTAGTTATCCGGTAGTTATCTGTCTGCCAACCCTGCCGGCTCGACTCGGGCAGCCATCGTCAGGCAGCCACGGTCTCCGGCATCGCCGCCGTGCCGGCATGGCCGCCGACGAGGCAATGCTTGTGGGCGACGTGATACTCGAATTCGTCCCAGTAATGCTTGAGCATGCCGCGAACCGGCATGGCCGCCGCGTCGCCGAGCGCGCAGATCGTGCGGCCCATGATGTTTTCCGCGACCGAGTTCAGCAGATCCAGATCTTCCTGACGGCCGAGGCCATGCTCGATACGATGCACGACGCGATACAGCCAGCCCGTGCCTTCGCGGCAAGGCGTGCACTGACCGCACGACTCTTCGTAATAGAAGTACGACAGACGCAGCAGCGAGCGCACCATGCAGCGCGTCTCGTCCATCACGATCACCGCGCCCGAACCGAGCATCGAGCCGGCCTTCGCGATCGCGTCGTAATCCATGTCGGTCTGCATCATCATCTCGCCCGGAATCACGGGCGCCGACGAGCCACCGGGAATCACGGCCTTGATCTTCTTGCCGCCGCGGATGCCGCCGGCCAGATCGAGCAGCGTGGCGAACGGCGTGCCGAGCGGAATTTCATAATTGCCCGGACGTTCGACGTCGCCCGAGATCGAAAAAATCTTCGTGCCGCCGTTGTTCGGCTTGCCGATTTCGAGGTAATTCTGCGGGCCGACCGCCAGCAGGAACGGCACCGCCGCGAACGTTTCGGTGTTGTTGATCGTGGTCGGCTTGCCGTACACGCCGAAGCTCGCCGGGAACGGCGGCTTGAAGCGGGGCTGGCCCTTCTTGCCTTCGAGCGATTCGAGCAGCGCAGTTTCTTCGCCGCAGATGTAGGCGCCGTAACCGTGGTGCGCATGCAGCTGGAACGAGAAGCCCGAGCCCATGATGTTGTCGCCGAGGAACCCGGCGCGGCGCGCTTCTTCCAGCGCCTCTTCGAAGCGCTTATAGACGTCCCAGATTTCGCCGTGAATGTAGTTGTAGCCGACCGTGATGCCCATCGCGTACGCGCCGATCGCCATGCCTTCGATCAGCGAATGCGGATTGAAGCGCAGGATGTCGCGGTCCTTGAACGTGCCCGGCTCGCCTTCGTCCGAATTACAGACGAGGTACTTCTGGCCCGGAAACTGGCGCGGCATGAAGCTCCACTTCAGGCCGGTCGGGAAGCCCGCACCGCCACGGCCACGCAGACCCGATGCCTTCACATCGGCAATCACCTGCTCGGGCGGAATCTTTTCTTCCAGGATGCGGCGCAGCTGGGCATAACCGCCGCGCGCCACGTAATCTTCGAGATGCCAGTTATCGCCGTTCAGCCCGGCGAGAATCAGCGGTTTGATGTGACGATCGTGTAAACACGTCATTTCGAAAGCTCCTCGAGCAGCTGGTCGATCTTCGCGCGGCTCATGAAGCTGCACATGCGATGGTTGTTCACCAGCATCACCGGCGCATCGCCGCACGAACCCATGCACTCGCCTTCTTTCAGGGTGAACTTGCCGTCGGGCGTGGTTTCACCGAAGTCGATACCGAGCTTCTGCTTCAGATATTCGGCGGCGCTTTCGGAGCCGCCTTCCGGGCCGAGCTGGCACGGCAGGTTCGTGCAGAGCGTGATCTTGTACTTGCCGACCGGCGAGGTCTCGTACATCGTGTAGAAGGTCGCGACCTCCTGCACGGCGACTGCCGGCATGCCGAGATAATCCGCGACGAACTGCATGAGTTCGGGCGACAGCCAGCCATGCTCTTCCTGAGCAGTGGCCAACGCCGACATCACGGCGGACTGTTTCTGATCGGCGGGGTACTTCGCGATCGCACGATCGATTTCTTTCAGGCCTTCAGCTGAGATCATTTTCAGACACGACTCTTTCAATTCCTACCGAACGAAAACCTGTCGCCGACATGACACTGCGACAGACCCGGCGTTCCTTTGCTTGACGCGCGTGCCGGTGCGAAAACCGGCCGCGCGCGTCGATGAATACGTCCTAGCGATCCACTTCGCCGAACACGATGTCCTGCGTACCGATGATCGTCACGGCGTCGGCGATCATGTGGCCGCGCGCCATTTCGTCGAGCGCGGACAGGTGCGCATAGCCCGGTGCGCGGATCTTCAGGCGATACGGCTTGTTGGCGCCGTCCGAGATCAGATAGATGCCGAACTCGCCCTTCGGATGTTCGACCGCGGCATACGCTTCGCCTTCAGGCACATGGAAGCCTTCGGTAAACAGCTTGAAGTGGTGGATCAGATCTTCCATGTTCGACTTCATGCCGACGCGCGACGGCGGCGCAACCTTGTGATTGCTCGTCATCACCGGGCCCGGATTCTTGCGCAGCCACTCGATGCACTGCTTCGCGATTCGCGTGGACTGGCGCATTTCTTCGACGCGCACCAGATAGCGGTCGTAGCAGTCGCCGTTCACGCCCACCGGAATGTCGAAATCGAGCTTGTCATAGACTTCGTACGGCTGTTTCTTGCGCAGGTCCCACTCGATGCCCGAACCGCGCAGCATCGCGCCGGTCATACCGAGCTGCAGCGCGCGCTCCGGACTGACCACGCCGATGCCGACCAGACGCTGCTTCCAGATCCGGTTGTCGGTAAGCAGCGTTTCGTATTCGTCGACGCACTTCGGGAAACGCGTAAAGAAGTCGTCGATGAAGTCGAGCAGCGAACCCTGACGAGTCTCGTTCATCTTCGACAACGCCTTCGCATTGCGAATCTTCGACGCCTTGTATTGCGGCATTGCGTCAGGCAGATCGCGATAGACGCCGCCCGGACGATAGTAAGCCGCGTGCATCCGTGCGCCGGACACCGCTTCGTACACGTCCATCAGGTCTTCGCGCTCGCGGAACGCGTACAGGAACACGGCCATCGCGCCGACGTCGAGCGCGTGCGCGCCGATCCACATCAGGTGGTTCAGCACGCGCGTGACTTCGTCGAACAGCACGCGGATGTATTGCGCGCGCAACGGCACGTCGATGCCGAGCAGCTTTTCGATGGCGAGCACGTAGCCGTGCTCGTTGACCATCATCGACACGTAGTCGAGACGGTCCATGTACGGCACCGACTGGATGAACGTCTTGTTTTCGGCGAGCTTTTCAGTCGCGCGATGCAGCAGACCGATATGCGGATCGGCGCGCTGGATGACTTCGCCGTCGAGTTCGAGCACGAGGCGCAGCACGCCGTGCGCTGCCGGATGCTGCGGACCGAAGTTGAGCGTGTAGTTCTTGATCTCTGCCATGGCGTTCCCTTAGTGTTTCAGACCGCCATAGCGATCCTCGCGGATCACGCGCGGCGTGATTTCCCGCGGCTCGATCGTCACCGGCTGATAGACGACGCGCTTCTCTTCCGGGTCGTAACGCATTTCGACGTAACCGGAAACCGGGAAATCCTTACGGAACGGATGACCGATGAAACCATAGTCGGTCAGGATGCGGCGCAGGTCCGGGTGACCCTCAAAGACGATGCCGTAGAGGTCGAACGCTTCGCGCTCGTACCAGTTGACCGAATTCCAGATTTCGACGACCGACGGCAGGATCGGCATGTCGTCGTCCGGCGCGAATACGCGCAGACGCAAACGCCAGTTGTTCTGCACCGACAGCAGTTGCAGCACAGCCGCGAAACGCGGGCCGTCGTAAGCGCCATCGGCATAGGTTTGATAGTCGACGCCGCACAGGTCGATGCACTGCTCGAAACCGAGCGAGCGATCGTCGCGCAGACGCTTTGCCACGTCGAGGTAATCGCTCGCCTTGACGACGATCGTCAACTCACCGATTGCCTCGGTGGTGCTCAACAGGAGGCCGCCAAAGGCCGCCTCGAGGTTCGCTTTCAGGGTCTCGAGTTTGCTTGCCATATTGTGGGGAGGCGTTGGCCTTATTGACGGGCGATGGTGTTGGTGCGGCGAATCTTGGCCTGTAGCTGGATCACGCCGTACACGAGCGCTTCCGCAGTGGGCGGACAGCCCGGCACGTAGACGTCGACCGGGACGATCCGGTCGCAACCGCGCACCACCGAGTACGAGTAGTGATAGTAGCCACCACCGTTCGCGCACGAGCCCATCGAGATCACCCAGCGCGGCTCGGCCATCTGGTCGTAGACCTTGCGCAAAGCGGGCGCCATCTTGTTGCACAGCGTGCCGGCGACGATCATCACGTCCGACTGACGCGGACTCGGACGAAACACCACGCCAAAACGGTCGAGGTCATAACGGGCGGCACCCGCATGCATCATCTCGACCGCACAGCACGCAAGACCGAACGTCATCGGCCACAGCGAGCCGGTACGCGTCCAGTTGATCAGTTTGTCTGCCGTAGTGGTGACAAACCCTTCTTTCAAGACCCCTTCGATACTCATTTGCTTTCCACTCCAGACGGGGTGGCAAGCCTTGGCCACCCACGCAAACCGGCGATTAATCCATCATTCCCAGTCGAGGCCGCCCTTCTTCCAGATATAGGCAAAGCCAAGCAGGAACTCGAGCAGGAAAATCATCATTGCCATGAAACCGGCCCAGCCGATGTCACGCAATGCCACGCCCCACGGAAACAGGAACGCGGTTTCAAGGTCGAAAATAATGAAGAGAATGGCGACGAGGTAGTAGCGCACGTCGAACTTCATGCGCGCATCTTCGAATGCTTCGAAGCCGCACTCGTATGGTGCGTTTTTCTCGGTATCGGGCTTGTTGGGACCGAGGATCTTGCCAATACTGACCAGTGCTACGCCTAAACCGGTGCCCACAAGAAGGAACAGCAAAACGGGGAAATAGGCTGCGAGGTTCAAGACAATCCTCAATCGGTTGGTTCTGAGTGCCGTCAGGAGCATAGCACTACTGACGCTGAATCACTTCCTCAATGCACATGACGCAAGCCAGAAGACCCTACGCCAGAAGCGAAAAATGCCAGCCGAAGCGAAGCAAACGGCTGGCATTTAGATAACATTTGGTGCCGACGGCGAGACTCGAACTCGCACAGCTTTCGCCACTACCCCCTCAAGATAGCGTGTCTACCAATTTCACCACGTCGGCACTCTATGCAATCCGGGAAAACAACTTGTAAAACCCGCGAATCGCTTCAAGACTTGAATTGTAACTTGTTTAAGCAGATTGTTCAACGCACAAAAGCACGTCGCACGAAAATTTATTTCGGAACACCCGTCGCCGGAACCGAAGCGGGCGATGCAGGTGCAGCCGCCTGCGCAGGTGCCGAAACAGCTGCTGGTGCAGATGCGCCGGCAGGCGCCACCGGTGCCGTTACCGCCGCGCCGAGCACGCCAGCAGAAGGCTTCGCGTGATACGCGCCGAGGTAAGTGAGCGCCAGCGTCGTGATGAAAAACACCGCGGCGAGCACTGCCGTGGTACGCGAAAGAAAGTTGGCCGAACCGGTTGCACCGAACAGGCTACCCGATGCGCCACTGCCGAACGCCGCGCCCATGTCGGCACCTTTACCGTGCTGCAGCAGAACGAGTCCGATGACCCCCAGCGCCGACAACAACTGAACGACGATAATCAATGTTTTCAAATACAGCATCACACTCACCCGAGTCTTTATTTAAGCGCGCCGCACACTGCGTGTTGCGCAAAATGGAGTTCCCACCGAGGCGTCCGGCTTAGCTGGCGACGCTCGTTGCGGCCGCCTTGCAGATTGCCAGAAAATCCTGATCTTTCAGTGACGCGCCGCCGATCAGACCGCCGTCGATATCCGGCTGGCGGAACAGCTCTTCCGCGTTTTCCGGCTTGACGCTACCGCCGTACAACAGCGGCACATCCGCCGCGCCCTTTGCCGCGAGGCGCGTACGCAGGAATGCATGCACGGCCTGCGCCTGCCCGGCCGTTGCGCTCCTGCCGGTGCCGATTGCCCAAACCGGCTCGTAAGCGACGACAAGACGGGCCGCATCCTGCGCCGACAGTTTCGCCAGCACTTCATCGAGTTGCGCGCCGACGACCTGCTCGGTCGAGCCGGCTTCGCGCTCTTCGAGCGTTTCGCCCACGCAGACGATCGGCGTCAGACCCGCTTCGAGCGCGCGCTGCGTTTTCACCGCGACCAGCTCGGCGCTTTCGCGATGGTATGCGCGACGCTCCGAGTGCCCGACGATGGCGAGCGTTGCGCCGAAATCCGTGATCATCGGTGCAGCCACTTCGCCGGTATAGGCGCCGTGCGTGAACGCCGAAACGTCCTGCACGCCCCACACGACCCGGCTGCCTTCCAGCAACGATTGCGTCTGGGCCAGATAGACACCCGGCACGCACACGCCAACCCGCACGTCGACCGGCAATTCGCTGGCGCCTTGCGCCACCGCTTGCAATAGCACGGCATTTGCGGCAAGCCGCCCGTGCATCTTCCAGTTACCGACTACCAGTTTGGCTCGTTGTTGCTTCGACATCGTCTCGTATTTCCTGTCTTGCCTACTGTCAGCGGACGCCGCTTGCGGCGGCTTGCGACTCTTGCAGCCTTCACGCCCGCAATCCAACTGTCGGGCTTTATCCGGCGTGCGCAAAACGCGCAATTTTACTGCGTGGGGTGAAACGGGTCAAACCGCCTGTGTCAAGCGTCCTGACCCCACGTCAACACGATCTTGCCGACGTGCGTGCTGCTTTCCATCAGCGCGTGCGCTTCGGCAGCCTGCGCGGCCGGAAACACGCGATGCACGACCGGCCTGATGCGTCCAGCCTCAATATGCGGCCACACGCGCTCCTTCAGTTGCGCGGCGATCCGCGCCTTGAACTCGACCGGCCGCGGACGCAGCGTCGAACCGGTCACCGTCAAACGGCGGCGCATGACCTCATTCAGATTCAATTCCGCTTTCGCGCCACCGAGCATCGCGATCAGCACGAGACGCCCGCCGTCGGCCAGCGCCGAAAGTTCGCGCGGCACGTAGCTGCCCGCCACCATGTCGAGGATCACGTCGACGCCGCGATCGTTGGTCAGCGACCTGATGACCTCAACGAAATCCTCGGTCTTGTAGTTGATCGCCCGCTCGGCGCCCAACGCTTCGCACGCTCGGCATTTTTCGTCCGACCCCGCCGTCGCGAACACGCGAAAACCGAGCGCATGCGCGATCTGGATCGCGGTCACGCCAATCCCGCTCGAGCCGCCCTGCACGAGCAGCGCTTCGTTCGAACCGCCCTCGCCCTGACCGAGCTGCGCGCGATCGAACACGTTGCTCCACACCGTGAAGAAGGTCTCGGGCAGCGACGCCGCCTCGACATCCGCCAGACCCGCCGGCGCCGGCAGACATTGCAGCAGCGGCGCGCTCGCGTATTCCGCGTAGCCGCCGCCCGCCAGCAGCGCGCACACGCGATCGCCGACTTTCAAACCGAACGGGTTGTTCTTCCCGTCGATCGCGCCGCCCACGATCTCGCCCGCCACTTCCAGCCCCGGCAGATCGGACGTACCCGGCGGCGGCGCATAGCTGCCCTTACGCTGAAACACATCCGGACGATTGATGCCCGATGCTGCCACCTTGATCAGCACCTCGCCCGCCTTGGGTTGCGGCATCGGCCGCTCCGCCAGCTTGAGGACCTCAGGCGCACCGAATTCGGTGATTTCGATCGCTTTCATCTGCGTCAGCTCCAAGATTGGATGGTGTTGCCTACCCGTTGCCGCCCTCGGCCCGAGCACCACGCCGCCATTCGAATGCGCAACACGATCCATCCTGCATGAAAAACGGCCGGCGCGCATACGCGCTGCCGGCCGTTGTTTGCTACCGCGTTACTGCGGCGTCGGTTCGCCTTGCGGCGCGCCGTTCGCGGCGTCGTTCAGCAAGGCCTTCGCCGACAGACGCACACGACCCTTCTCGTCCGTCTGGATGACCTTGACCTTCACCTGCTGGCCGTCCTTGAGGTAGTCGTTGATGTCCTTGATGCGCTCGTTGGCGATCTCGGAGATATGCAGCAGACCGTCCTTGCCCGGCAGGATGTTCACGATCGCGCCGAAATCGAGCAGCTTGAGCACGGTGCCTTCGTACACCTGGCCCACTTCGACTTCGAGCGTGATGTTCTCGATGCGCTTCTTCGCTTCGGCCATGCCTTCGCTGCTCGTGCTCGCGATCGTGACGACGCCGTCGTCCGAAATGTCGATCGTCGTGCCGGTTTCCTCGGTCAGCGCGCGGATCACCGAGCCGCCCTTGCCGATCACGTCGCGGATCTTTTCCGGATTGATCTTGATCGTGATCATGCGCGGCGCGAACTCCGACAGTTGCGTGTTCGCACCCGACACCGCCGTGGTCATCTTGCCGAGGATGTGCATGCGGCCTTCCTTCGCCTGCGCGAGCGCGACCTGCATGATTTCCTTCGTGATGCCCTGGATCTTGATGTCCATCTGCAGCGCGGTCACGCCTTGTTCCGTACCCGCGACCTTGAAGTCCATGTCGCCGAGGTGATCTTCGTCGCCGAGGATGTCGGTCAGCACCGCGAAGCGGTTGCCTTCGAGGATCAGGCCCATCGCGATACCGGCGACGTGCGCCTTCATCGGCACGCCGGCGTCCATCAGCGCGAGGCAGCCGCCACACACCGAAGCCATCGACGACGAACCGTTCGACTCGGTGATTTCCGACACGACGCGGATCGAGTAGCCGAATTCGTCGGCGCTCGGCAGGCATGCGACGAGCGCGCGCTTCGCGAGGCGGCCGTGACCGATTTCACGGCGCTTCGGCGAACCGACGCGGCCCGTTTCGCCTGTCGCGAACGGCGGCATGTTGTAGTGAAGCATGAAGCGTTCGCGGTACTCGCCTTCGAGCGCGTCGATGCTCTGCTCGTCGCCCTTCGTGCCGAGCGTCGCGACCACCAGCGCCTGGGTCTCGCCGCGCGTGAACAGCGCCGAGCCGTGGGTACGCGGCAGCACGCCGGTGCGGATTTCGATCGGGCGTACGGTGCGCGTGTCGCGGCCGTCGATACGCGGCTCGCCGTTCAGGATCTGCGTACGGACGATCTTCGCTTCGATGTCGAACAGCACATTGCCGACCGACGCCTTGTCGGCCGCCACGGTGCCGGCTGCCGCCGCGTCTTCCTCGAGCTTCGCCGAGGTGGCCGCGTAGACTTCCTTCAGCTTGGTCGAACGAGCCTGCTTGTCGCGGATCTGGTAAGCGGCGAGCAGATCGGCTTGCGCGAGTTCCGTCACGCGCGAGATCAGCGCTTCGTTCTTCGGCGCCGGCTGCCAGTCCCACTCGGGCTTGCCGCCTTCGCGGACCAGTTCGTGGATCGCATCGATCGCGATCTGCATCTGCTCATGACCGAACACGACGGCGCCGAGCATCACGTCTTCGCTCAGCTGCTGCGCTTCCGATTCGACCATCAGCACCGCGCGTTCCGTACCGGCGACGACGAGGTCGAGCGCCGATTCCTTCATCTGCGGACGCGTCGGGTTCAGCACGTATTCGTTGTTGATGTAGGCCACACGCGCCGCACCGACCGGGCCGTTGAACGGCAGGCCGGACACCGCGAGCGCCGCCGACGCGCCGATCAGCGCGGGGATGTCGGCGGGGATTTCCGGATTCAGCGACAGCACGTGAATCACGACCTGCACTTCGTTGTAGAAGCCTTCCGGGAAGAGCGGACGCAGCGGGCGGTCGATCAGGCGCGAAATCAGCGTTTCGCCTTCCGACGGACGGCCTTCGCGGCGGAAGAAGCCGCCCGGAATCTTGCCGGCGGCGTAGGTCTTTTCGAGGTAATCGACGGTCAGCGGGAAGAAGTCCTGGCCCGGCTTGGCGGTCTTGGCGCCGACCACGGTAGCCAGCACGACGGTGTCTTCGACATCGACAATCACCGCGCCGCTCGCTTGGCGAGCGATTTCACCGGTTTCGAGGCGAACGGTGTGCTGCCCCCACTTAAACTCTTTGACGATCTTATTGAACATAGTCATTGCTTTTCCTCATCGTAATGCCGCGCGGACCGGAAGCGGCGCGGCAACGCCGGGGCCGGCGCCGCATGGGAAGAGTCGTGTTATGCCATTCCAGAGAACCGCGCTGCACGAATACGCGCGACCCGCTGGAATGACACAAAACTCCGCCCTGAAGCCCGGCCATGTTTTTATTACTGTTTCTCTACTGCTGCTTTGCTGCCGATACTGCCCTGCCTGTGAACGCCGCGCGAACCGGCATACGCCGCGAATCACAGACGGCGCGCATCACATGAAGCGCGCCGCGCAAAAACAAAATGCCTGTATCAGCGAAACTGACACAGGCATCTTGCTGAACGACTGGCCGATTACTTACGCAGACCCAGCTTTTCGATCAGGCTGCGGTAACGGTCCGCGTCCTTACCCTTCAGGTAGTCGAGCAGCTTGCGACGGCGGCTCACCATGCGCAGCAGACCGCGGCGGCTGTGGTGATCCTTCGTGTGCTCCTTGAAGTGGGAGGTCAGTTCGTTGATGCGGGTCGTGAGCAGCGCGACCTGAACTTCGGGGGAGCCGGTATCGTTAGCTGCGCGTGCGAATTGCGCGACGACTTCGGACTTCTTGCTTGCTTCAACTGCGGACATATCAATTTCCTTGATGACTGGACAGGCGGTCACGGAAGAAAGGCCGTGCCGTGGATTACCCGTTTCAAAAAATTTACTGAGTTCTCCCGTTTGCGACTGAATCAGGACCCAGCCCCATAACGGGACGCGTATTGTAGCACAGTGCGTTCCGGCCGCGAAACCTAGGCTGGCGCGCGGACCGGGCGCCGCGCGAGACCATGCGAGACCGGCCACTCAAGGCCGCCGCATCCTGCAGACGGTCGGCGCGATCGTGCGCTCGGCCGGCAGCGCCAACACCGTGCGGAATCCGTAGCCGGAGCCTTCGTTGTCGAAACGCACGCCCGGTGTGCCGGCTTTGTCCATTCCCATCACGTAGAGGGGCTGGATCAGCTGATGGTCGTCGGCGCGCATCCACGACGCGTGAAAGCCGTTGTCGAAACGGATGCCTTCGAGCGCCTTCGCGACCGCCGTCGGATCGGCACTGCCGGCGCGCGTCATCGCAGCGGCGAGCGTTTCGATCATCAGCGGCATGCGCAGCACCGGGTAGTCGTCCTGCGCGGCCGGAAAGCGCGCGCGGAACGCCGCATACCACGCGTCCGAGGCCGCGCCGCCCGCGTTCGGATGCCAATCGGCCACCGCGATCACATGACCCACGCCCGCGTCGCCGAGCGCCGCCGGCGCGCCGAGGCTGTTGCCGTAGAACGTATAGAACTTCGTGTCGAGGCCCTGCTCGCGCGCCGCCTTGACGAGCAGCGTCAGGTCGTTGCCCCAGTTGCCGGTGATCACCGCGTCCGCGCCGCTCGCGCGAATCTTCGCGATATAGGGCGCGAAATCCTTCACGCGGCCGATCGGATGAAATTCATCGCCGACCACCGCGATGTCCGGGCGCTTCGCCGCGAGCGTCGAGCGCGCGAGGCTGCTCACGTCATGGCCGAAGCTGTAATCCTGGTTCAGCAGATAGACCTTTTTCACGGCCTTGTCGCGCTCGATCACGTCGGCGAGCGCGGCCATGCGCATGCCCGCGTGCGCGTCGAAACGGAAGTGCCAGAAGCTGCAGTCCGCGTTGGTGAGCGCGGGGTCGTCGGCGGAATAGTTGAGGAACAGTTCGCGATTGTCCGGCTCGCGGCTGTTCTGCTTGTCGATCGCACCGATCAGCGCGGCCGCGACCGCCGAACTGTTGCCCTGCACGATGTAGCCGATATGGCGATCGGCGGCCGCGCGCAGTTGCGTGAGCGCTTCCTCGGTGCTGCCCTTGCTGTCGAGCACGACCAGTTCGAACGGATGCGCGCCGTCCGGGAGCTTCACGCCGCCGCTCGCATTCACCTGCTCGACACCGAAGCGCAGATTGCGCTCGACCGCCGCACCGGCATTCGCGAACGGACCGGACATGCCTTCGATCAGCGCAAGCTGGATCGGCTTGCCGGTGGGTTTGCCGGCGGACATGCCGGCTGCGTTGCTTGCAGACCTGCTCGTCGGTTTGCCCACCGCGCCCACGCCCGGCGTGACGGCCGCCGCCGTCACACTCGCGACCTGACCGGCCGCTGAACCTGCCGAACCCGCCGCGACTGTCGCCACTGCACGAGCCGCGCTCGCCCCCGCCACCATCGAAACCGCCGTGAACGCCACCGCGGCTGCCGCCCGTTGCCAGATCGCCATCGTTACTGTCCCGCCTGAATCTTCGAAGCGCGGATCATAGGACGCCGCGCACGGAATAGGCAAGCCGGCGCATCCGTTACCGTTCTGCTGGCGGATCATCACGAAGCGCAGGTCTTTTGCGACAGCGCGTGTCAAAATAAAGCGTCTCGATGATAAAAACCGCTACTCAAACGCCATCGGAGGAATCCATGCCGAATCACCACCGCCGCGCGGCAGCCTCGATCGCGGCACCCGCCGGCATGCGCCTGCGCCGTGCCGCGCTGGTCTGTATGAGCGCGCTGGCGCTTGCCGGCTGCGCGCAACCCTGGCAGCAATATCAGCCGGGTGCGGACGTATCGACGGTCATCGCGCGCCTCGGTCCGCCGCGCGAAACCTACGATCTGCCCGACGGCGGCAAGCGCCTGATGTGGCCGACCCAGCCGATGGGCGAAACCACCACCGCCGCCGACATCGATGCGGCCGGCAAGATCGTCAACATGCGCCAGGTGCTGCAGCCGAATGAGTTCTACCGCGCCGAGATCGGCAAATGGACGCGCAGCGACGTGCTCGTGAACTTCGGCCGACCGGTCGAAACGGCGTACTTCCCGCTCATGAAGCGCGAGGTCTGGACGTATCGCTACCTCGAAGACAACGTCTGGTACATGCTCTACAGCTTCTATTTCGACGACCAGGGCATCCTGCGGCTCACGCAGAAAACGCCGGACCCGTTGCACGACCCGGATCGCCGCAGCCTGTTCTGAGCGAGGCTCCGCGCGCCGCGGGGTTAGCCGCGGCACGCGCAACGCAGTACCGCAACAACGTAACGATCCTCGCCGCCCCCCCTTCCAGAACCACCGCGCCAAAAAAGAAGCCCCGTGCACTGAACCGCACGGGGCTTCTGCATTACGGCACGCGCGCAATCACACGCCTTCCGAGCGCTGCGGATTCAGCTTGTCCGTATTCGAATACAGCTTGTTGAGCGCCGAGATATAAGCCTTCGCCGATGCCGCGACGATATCGGGATCGGTGCCCACGCCATTGACGATGCGCCCGCTCCTCGACAGCCGCACCGTCACCTCGCCCTGCGCCTGGGTGCCGGTCGTGATCGCGTTGACCGAGTACAGCAGCAGTTCCGAGCCGCTGCCCACTTCCGTTTCGATCGCGTTGAGCGTCGCATCGACGGGGCCGTTGCCGCGCGCCTCGCCGGTGATCTCCTTGCCCTCGACCGAGAACACGACCTTCGCATGCGGCTGCTCGCCGGTTTCCGAGTGCTGCGACATCGACAGGAATTTGTAGTGCTCCTTCTCCTGCGCCTGCGCCGATTCCTCGTTGACGATCGCGATAATGTCCTCGTCGAAGATTTCCGCCTTGCGGTCGGCCAGTTCCTTGAAGCGCGCGAAAGCGGCGTTCAGTTCGGCCTCGCTATCGAGCGCGATGCCGAGTTCCTGCAAACGCTGCTTGAACGCGTTGCGGCCCGACAGCTTGCCGAGCACGATCTTGTTCGCGGTCCAGCCCACGTCTTCGGCGCGCATGATTTCGTAGGTGTCGCGCGCCTTCAGCACGCCGTCCTGATGGATGCCCGACGCATGCGCGAACGCGTTCGCGCCGACCACCGCCTTGTTCGGCTGCACGACGAAACCGGTGATCTGCGAGACGAGCTTCGAGGCCGGCACGATCTGCGTCGTGTCGAGACCGACGTCGAGGCCGAAGTAATCCTTGCGGGTCTTCACCGCCATCACGATTTCTTCGAGCGAGGTATTGCCCGCGCGCTCGCCGAGACCGTTGATCGTGCACTCGACCTGACGCGCGCCGCCAAGCTGCACGCCGGCGAGCGAATTCGCCACCGCCATGCCGAGGTCGTTATGGCAATGCACCGAGAACACCGCCTTGTGCGAGTTCGGAATGCGTTCGCGCAGCGTCTTGACGAGCTGGCCGTACAGTTCCGGCACGCCGTAGCCGACCGTGTCCGCGATGTTGATCGTGGTCGCACCCTCGGCGATCACCGCTTCGAGCACGCGGCACAGGAAGTCCATGTCGGAGCGGCTGCCGTCTTCGGGCGAGAACTCGACGTCGTCGGTGAATTTGCGCGCGAAACGCACCGCGAGTTTCGCCTGCTCGAACACCTGCTCCGGCGTCATGCGCAGCTTCTTTTCCATGTGCAGCGGCGACGTCGCGATGAACGTGTGGATGCGGAAGTGATCGGCCGGCTTGAGCGCGTCGGCGGCGCGCTGGATGTCCTTGTCGTTCGCGCGCGCGAGCGAGCAGACCGCGCTGTCCTTCACGAGGCCCGCGATCGTGTGGATCGCGTCGAAGTCGCCGTTCGAGCTGGCCGCGAAGCCGGCTTCGATCACGTCGACTTTCATCCGCTCGAGTTGCTTGGCGATGCGGATCTTTTCTTCCTTCGTCATCGATGCCCCCGGCGATTGCTCGCCGTCGCGCAACGTGGTGTCGAAAATGATCAGTTTGTCGGACATATCGGGCCTCCTCGGGAGTCGTTCGGATGTGGGGATAGGATGTTTGATTCGGCGATTGGCGTGGCCGCTCGCGAGGCACGTTTGCGAAGGTCGCGACCGACGCGGACGGAGCGCAGCAGCGCATCGAGGCGAGAATGAAGCATGGCGGCGCGGCGCTCGGCTCGATGACGAGGCGCGGGCCGAGCCCGGACGGCCACGCAAAACGCACTTATCCGACGACTATAGCGGCATTCAACGGGCCGCGCAATGCGCGCCGGAGCGGCCCGCGGCGGGGTCGGCGCAGGGCTCCGCAGCAGGCTGCACGCGTAGGCCGGGAAACGAAAAACGGCAGCCCTCGGGCTGCCGTTTTCTCATGACGCCGACGCGCCAGCGCGGGCTCAAACCTTACCGGTCGCGCGTCGCCGAGCGCGCCGGATTGGCCCTGCCGCGCACCGCCTGATAAGCCCAGAACACGTAGCCGGACAGACCGTACAGCACGAACAGGCCGAACAGCATCAGCGGCGGATCGGACGACACGAGCACGAACGCGACCACCACGAGCAGGATCACGCCGAACGGCACGCGATGCCGCACGTCGAGCGCCTTGCCGCTGTAGAACGGTGCGTTCGACACCATCGTCACGCCCGCGTAGATGGTCAGCACGAAGGCGACCCACGGCAACCAGACGAGCTTCAGCGGCACGCGGTTGTCAGTGGCGAGCCACACGAAACCGGCGATCAGCGCCGCTGCGGCCGGGCTCGGCATGCCCTGGAAGAAACGCTTGTCGACCACGCCGATGTTCGTGTTGAAACGCGCGAGCCGCAGCGCCGCGCCCGAGCAATAGACGAACGCCGCGAGCCAGCCCCAGCGGCCGAGGTCTTTCAGGACCCACTCGTACATGACGAGCGCCGGCGCGACGCCGAACGACACCATGTCCGACAGGCTGTCGAACTGCTCGCCGAAGGCGCTTTGCGTATGCGTCATGCGCGCGACGCGGCCGTCCATGCCGTCGAGCACCATCGCGACGAAGATCGCGATCGCCGCGATTTCGAAGCGTACGTTCATCGCCTGCACGACGGCGAAGAAGCCGCAGAACAGCGCCGCCGTGGTGAACGCGTTCGGCAGCAGATAGATACCGCGTTTTCTGAGGAACTGCTGACGCTGCGCGCGCCGGCTCTCGACAGCCGACGGCTCCGTCACGATCGGCTTGTTGCGGCGAAACGGCCGTGGCAGCGGTCCGTTGTTACGGGGTCGACGCGGTTTGAATGCGGCCATTCGGACAACCTCCTGTATGCCGCTTTACAGCTCGGCGAGGATCGTGGACGACGCCGACACCTTCTCGCCGATCGACACGCGCGGACGGCTGCCCACCGGCAGATACACGTCGACGCGCGAACCGAAGCGGATGAACCCGTAACGCTGGCCGCGCGTAAGCGGCTCGCCGGCACGGACGTAGCAGAGAATGCGCCGCGCGATCAGCCCGGCGATCTGCACCGAGGTCACGGTCTGGCCGCCGGCCATTTCGATCACGATCGCATTGCGCTCGTTTTCGAGCGAGGCTTTATCGACCGCCGCATTCAGATAGGCGCCCGGAAAGTATTCGACCTTCGAGATCGCGCCGTCGACCGGCGAGCGCTGCGAGTGGACGTTGAACACGTTCATGAACACGCTGATCTTCAGCGCTTCGCGATTCGCATAAGGGTCATGCGCGGTTTCGACCGCGACGATGCGGCCGTCGGCGGGACACAGCACCGCGTTGGCCTGGGTCGGAATCGGACGGGCCGGGTCGCGGAAGAACTGCACGACGAACAACAGGATCAGCCAGAAGATCCACGCAATGCCGAACCCCGCGAAGGCGTGAACCAGTAAGGCAACGACGGCCGCGATGGCGATGAACGGCCAGCCTTCTCGCGCGATGATCGGATGAGGGTAATTCATGGATGGCTTCTGTGTTTTTGTAAAACCGTAGGATAGCAAAAGCCGCCCAGGGTTCAGCACCCTTGGACGGCTTTTTGACTGGTCCGGCCGCCGCGCCGAAGCGCCGCGCCGGACCTCGTTGCGTCGCGACGCTTAGTTCTTCGACTGGTCGACGAGCTTGTTCTTCGCGATCCACGGCATCATCGCGCGCAGCTTCGAGCCGACCTGCTCGATCTGGTGCTCGGCCGTCAGGCGGCGGCGCGATTGCAGCGTCGGTGCGCCAGCCTTGTTCTCGATGATGAAGCTCTTCGCGTACTCGCCGGTCTGGATGTCGGTCAGCACAGCCTTCATCGCCTTCTTCGTTTCGGCGGTCACGATGCGCGGACCCGTCACGTACTCGCCGTACTCGGCGTTGTTCGAGATCGAGTAGTTCATGTTCGCGATGCCGCCTTCGTAGATCAGGTCGACGATCAGCTTCAGTTCGTGCAGGCACTCGAAGTACGCCATTTCCGGCGCGTAACCCGCTTCGACCAGCGTTTCGAAGCCGGCCTTGATCAGGTCGACGGTACCGCCGCACAGCACGGCCTGCTCGCCGAACAGGTCGGTTTCGGTTTCTTCGCGGAAGTTCGTTTCGATGATGCCGGCACGGCCGCCGCCGTTAGCCGCTGCATACGACAAAGCGATGTCGCGCGCTGCGCCCGACTTGTCCTGGGCAACCGCGATCAGGTGCGGCACGCCGCCACCTTGCGAGTAGGTGCCGCGCACCGTGTGGCCCGGTGCCTTCGGCGCGATCATGATGACGTCGAGGTCGGCGCGCGGGATCACCTGGCCGTAGTGCACGTTGAAGCCGTGCGCGAACGCGAGCGCCGCGCCCTGCTTGATGTTCGCGTGAACTTCCTTCGCGTACACGTCGGCGATCTGCTCGTCCGGCAGCAGCATCATGACGACGTCCGCGCCCTTGACCGCTTCCGCGACTTCCTTCACTTGCAGGCCGGCGTTCTCGGCCTTGCTCCACGATGCGCCGCCCTTGCGCAGACCGACCGTGATGTTCACGCCGCTTTCCTTCAGGTTCAGCGCGTGCGCATGGCCTTGCGAGCCATAGCCGATGATGGTGACCTGCTTGCCCTTGATGAGGGAGAGATCGGCGTCCTTGTCGTAGAAAACTTTCATGTCGGTTCCTTGGCTAGATTCGATGATTCAGGAAATTCAGGTACTGCGAATAATGTGCTGCGAGCCGGGTTCGAAGTGAGCTGCCGGGCCTTATGATCGTGACGCCAGCTCACGGCGTCGAAACAGGAAAGCGCCGCGTATCAGACCTTCAGGATGCGCTCGCCGCGCCCGATGCCCGAGCCGCCCGTGCGGACCGTCTCGAGAATCGCCGTGGAATCGAGCCCTTCGATGAAGGCGTCGAGCTTGTCGCTCGCCCCCGTCAGTTCGATCGTGTAGGTCTTTTCGGTGACGTCGATGATGCGGCCGCGGAAAATATCCGACATCCGCTTCATCTCCTCACGCTCCTTGCCGACCGCCCTCACCTTGATCAGCATCAGCTCGCGCTCGATGTGGGCGCCCTCGGTAAGGTCGACCACTTTCACCACCTCGATCAGGCGGTTCAGATGCTTCGTGATCTGTTCGATCACGTCGTCCGAGCCAATGGAGACGATGGTCATGCGCGACAGCGAACGGTCTTCGGTCGGAGCCACCGTCAAGGTTTCGATGTTGTAGCCGCGTGCCGAGAAAAGCCCCACCACGCGCGACAGCGCGCCCGGTTCGTTTTCCAGCAGGACGGAAATGATGTGTCTCATGTTTCGCTTCTTCCAGATGTTTTGTCGATGTCCGCGAGCGGAGCGGCGCCGCTTCGTTTGCCCTCGCCCTTTTTGAAGGCGCGCATGACGAAGCCGGCGGCCTGGCCGTCGTTATAGATCTTCCGAACCCATGAGCATCTCGGTGATGCCCTTGCCGGCCTGAACCATCGGCCAGACGTTTTCGGTCGGATCGGTCTGGAAGTCGAGAAACACCGCGCGATCCTTGAGGCGCAACGCTTCCTTCAGCGCCGGCTCGACATCGGCCGTGCGCTCGATGCGCATGCCGACGTGGCCGTACGCTTCGGCGAGCTTCACGAAATCGGGCAGCGCATCCATGTACGAATGCGAATAGCGCTTGCTGTATTCGATCTGCTGCCACTGGCGCACCATGCCCAGATAGCGGTTATTCAGCGAAAGAATCTTGACCGGGAGGTCGTACTGCTTGCAGGTCGACAGCTCCTGGATGCACATCTGGATCGAGCCTTCGCCCGTGATGCACAGCACGTCGTCGTTCGGGTGCGCCATCTTCACGCCCATCGCGGCCGGCAGGCCGAAGCCCATCGTGCCGAGGCCGCCGGAGTTGATCCAGCGACGCGGCTTGTTGAACTTATAGAACTGCGCGGCCCACATCTGGTGCTGGCCGACGTCGGAACACACGAAGGCATTGCCGTCGGTCAGCTCCCATGCCTTTTCGACCACGTACTGCGGCTTGATGACGTCGCTCTTGCGGTCGAACTTGAGGCAGTCTTTCGCGCGCCAGCCTTCGATGTCCTTCCACCAGTCGGCGAGCGCCACGGTGTCCGGGCCATGCTCGGCCGTCTGCAACTGTTCGATCAGCTCCTTCAGCACTTCCTTCACGTCGCCGACGATCGGAATGTCGACCTTGACGCGCTTGGAAATGGAGGAAGGATCGATGTCGATATGGATGATCTTGCGCGGCCGCGAGGCGAAGTGCGCCGGGTCGCCGATCACGCGGTCGTCGAAGCGCGCACCGATCGCGATCAGCACGTCGCAGTGCTGCATCGCCATGTTGGCTTCGTACGTGCCGTGCATGCCGAGCATGCCGAGGAATTTCTTGTCGCTCGAACGGTAGCCGCCCAGACCCATCAGCGTGTTGGTGACCGGATAGCCGAGCAGATCGGCGAACTGGTTCAGCTCGCGCGAGGCGTCCGCGAGAATGATGCCGCCGCCGGTGTAGATGTACGGGCGCTTCGCCGACAGCAGCAGCGAGACCGCCTTGCGGATCTGACCGGAGTGGCCCTTCGTGACGGGGTTGTACGAGCGCAGCGACACGCTTCTGATCGGCTCGTACTGGCACGGCGCCTTCGACACGTCCTTCGGAATGTCGATCAGCACGGGGCCAGGGCGGCCGGTACGGGCAATGTAGAACGCTTTCTTGACGGTGGCGGCGAGATCGCGCACGTCCTTCACAAGGAAGTTGTGCTTCACGCAGGGACGCGTGATACCGACCGTGTCGCACTCCTGGAACGCATCCTGACCGATCGCGGCAGTCGGCACCTGGCCGCTGATCACCACCATCGGGATCGAATCCATGTAGGCGGTGGCGATTCCGGTCAC
Organism: Paraburkholderia sp. Ac-20342; assembly: GCF_017104985.1. NCBI lineage: Bacteria > Pseudomonadati > Pseudomonadota > Betaproteobacteria > Burkholderiales > Burkholderiaceae > Paraburkholderia > Paraburkholderia sp. Ac-20342. Next base: position 53,249 of record NZ_JAAGPQ010000031.1, read on the forward strand.
CGCATTGGTGACACCGGGGCCGGACGTCACGAGACATACGCCGACCTTGCCGGTGGAACGCGCATAGGCGTCGGCAGCATGCACGGCAGCCTGTTCGTGGCGCACGAGCACATGCTGGAATTTGTCCTGCTTGTACAGCTCGTCGTAAATGTAGAGTACCGAGCCGCCGGGATAGCCCCAGATGAACTCGACGTCTTCGTCGGCCAGTGCCTTCATGAGCACGGTGGCGCCGATAGAGTCGGCTTCGTGGGGAGGGGTCGTATCCGACGTGGAGAATTCCGCGCTGGGCATATTCATTGATTGACCTTTCGAATTTTCGGCAAAAAATTGATCGGGTGCTCTCTGCCGGGCTCGTGACTCGGGTTCAAGCGGCGCGTCCAGTTGACAGGCGGGCTTCTTGGGCCACACCTCAATTGAGACAACTCACTTATGTTGCGAACCAGCGACAATAGCGGCTGACGCGCCCGCGGTCAAGCAAATATTGCCTCAGGCTTGTGCGTCGATTCGGAAAAATGCCCGCAATGACCGCGACGATTCGCACGGCGCGCAATCCCGCAACCGTCATGCAAATGCAAGCCGAAGCACGTTTCACCCCTCGCCACGCAAAAGTTTGTTAGCATCCGCGAGTTTTACGACATTTTTCGACCGATTACGCGCACGCCCGCTGCGCCGACCTCACACGGATGGCATCAGACAAGGAACTCGCCGATTTTCTGGCGGGCGTCGAAAGGCGCGCATTCAAGCAGACGGTCTACGCCGTGCGGGACGACGACGCCTCGCTCGACATCGTGCAGGACGCGATGATCAAGCTCGCCGAAAAGTACGGCGATCGTCCGGCGGCCGAGTTGCCGCTGCTGTTTCAGCGTATTCTGCAGAATGCGATGCACGACTATTTCCGTCGTGCGAAAGTACGCAATACGTGGATCAGCCTGTTCTCGTCGCTCGGCAATGCGGACGACGACGAATTCGATCCGCTGGAGACGTTCGAGGCCGAGGCCGGTTCGGCCGGTGCCGAGAGCAACGAGCAGAAGCTCGAGCGCGAACAGGTCCTGCAGTTGATCGACGACGAGATCCAGAAATTACCGGCACGTCAACGGGAGGCGTTTCTCATGCGTTATTGGGAGGATATGGATGTCGCCGAGACTGCCGCCGCAATGGGCTGTTCCGAAGGCAGCGTGAAAACGCACTGCTCCCGGGCCACCCACACGCTGGCGCAAGCGCTCAAGGCCAAAGGAATCACGCTATGAGCTCCCTTGAAACCCGAGAACTCGAGTTCGCGCGCGAAATGCGCCGCGCGCTCGACGAAAACACCGCCAATCTCTCCCCCGCCACCGTCGACCGGCTCGCCACGGCACGCCGCGCGGCACTCGCGCGCAAGAAGCCCGAGCCCGTCAGCGCGCCGTCGTTCGTGCCCGCGTTCGCCGGCATGCCGGCCGGGATGGCCAACCTGTCGGGAAGCGGCTTCAGGCAGCCGCGCCACCGTTCGCCGCTGCGCCGCTTCGCGCTCGCGTGGCCGCTCGCCGCGCTGCTGGTGAGCCTCGTCGGCATTGCGTACTGGGAAGACCACCAGCGCACCGCCGAACTCGCCGATATAGACGCCGCCATGCTGAGCGACGACCTGCCGCTCAATGCCTACCTTGACCACGGTTTCAACGCGTATCTTTCACGCGCCCACTGAGCGGGAGATTTCTCGGGTGAGTTACAAGCGCGGCCTGGCCGTTGTTTTCGGATGCACGATCGCGGCCCTGGTGTCGTTTGCCGCGACGTACCCGCGCTTTCATCCGGGCCCGGCAGCCCCGGCCAGCCCCTCGGCCGGCAACAACGCCACAGCGAAAGCCCCCGCCCCCACGCTGTCCGTCGAATTGCCCGGCCTGCCCGGCAACAACAGTCCGCTTGCATGGGCGCGCCTGAGCGCCGCCGAGCATGTCGCGCTCGCGCCGTTCGCCTCCGAATGGGATTCGTTTAGCGACGAGCGCAAGCGCAATTGGGTCAAGATCGCATCGCGTTACGCGAAGATGTCGCCTGATGCGCAAAAACGCCTGCACGAGCGCATGAGCGAATGGGTCCGCATGACGCCGGATCAGCGGCGTGTCGCGCGCGAGAACTACCAGGTATCGAAGGAATTGCCGCGCGAAGCCCGCCAGAACGCGTGGAAGGCGTATCAGCAACTGCCCGAGGACCTGAAGGAACGGCTGGCCGCCAGCGAGCACAAACGCCGGCCGAGCGTCGTCAGCGCGCCGCCGTCGGCGCGTAACGAGCTCAAGGGTATCGACCGCCTCGTCAACGCGCGCGAACATGGCGGCGCGAGCGAGGCGGCAGCGGCGAGCGCCGCGGCGGCCGCATCGTCGCCGGGAACGAGCGCGCTGCCGTCGCCGCCCGCGATTCCGGCGGCGGGCAGTTTCGTGCCGGCGACGCCGGTGCCGGTATCGCCGGCCGAAGCGCCGTCGATCTTCAACGGCTCCTGATCCGCCACCTCGTCCCTCCCTCGCCCCTCCCGTGTCCCAGCCCCTCGCGACCTCGCCCCTGCCCACCACCCCCGCGCCCGGCATGGTGCCGACCGTGCGGCGCCGGCTTGCGGCGTTGCTCTACGAAGCGGTGATCCTGTTCGGCGTCGTGTTTATCGCCGGTTATCTGTTCAGCACGCTGACGCAGCAGCGCAACGGCCTCACGCATCACAATCTGCTGGCCGGCTGGATCGGGCTCGTGGTCGGCGTGTACTTCGTGTGGTTCTGGACTCACGGCGGACAGACGCTGCCGATGAAGACCTGGCGCCTGCGGGTCGTTTCCGCCGATGGCGGGCCGCTTTCCGTCGCACGGGCGGTTGCGCGTTATGTGCTTGCATGGCTGTGGTTTTTACCGCCGCTTGCGGTGCATCCGCTGCTGGGATTGCGGGTGCCGCAGACGCTTGTCGTTGCGGGTGTCTGGTTCGTGGTGTGGGCCGCGAGTGGGCGTTTTGATTCGCAGCGGCAGTTTCTGCATGACCGGTTGGCGGGGACGAGAATAGTGCAGGGTTAGTGGCCCCTTGGGCGGGGCGGGGCTTCTTTGTCTTTGTTCTCTGCGCCGCAGGCCCCCTCGTAATAAGAACTTCTCATGACTGTCACGTCAGAGTCACGCGCGCCAGGCCCAATACGGGCACCGCCACTCGACGTGTAAGCCATGGACCCCAAGACGTCCGCGACTTCCCTGTTTCGCCAGATCGGCCCGAGCGTCGACACCGTCGCTTTCCGTCCGGCCCCGGGTTCCGCCCAGCACGGTCTGCCGCCGCCGGCGACGCCGCCCCTCGATGCCCACGCCGATCATCCCGATGACAGCCACGCCGATCCGCATCGCTATCGCACGATCTGGCTCTCCGACATCCATCTCGGCTCGAGCGGCTGCCAGGCCAGCTATCTGCTCGACTTCCTGCGCCACAACGAATCGGAGTACCTCTACCTCGTCGGCGACATCATCGACGGCTGGCAGTTGAAGAAAGGCTGGTACTGGCCGCAGGCGCACAACGACGTCGTGCAGAAAGTGCTGCGCAAGGCGCGCAAAGGCACCCAGGTGATCTACGTGCCCGGCAATCACGACGAAGCCGCGCGCCAGTTCTGCGACCTCGCGTTCGGCGACATCCACGTGCGCGGTGAAGCGTTCCACACCACACTCGCCGGCAAGCGCATGTGGATCGTGCACGGCGATCTGTTCGACGGCGTGATCCAGCACGCGAAGTGGCTCGCCTATCTCGGCGACACGCTCTACACGATGATCCTCGTGCTGAACCGCTGGTTCAACCGCATCCGCAGCAAGCTCGGCTTCCCGTACTGGTCGCTCTCGCAGTACCTCAAGCATCAGGTCAAGAACGCGGTCAACTTCATCTCCTCGTTCGAGACCGTGATGACCGACGAAGCGCGCCGCCGCGGCTGCGACGGCGTCGTTTGCGGGCACATCCACAAGGCCGAGATGCGCGAGATCGACGGCGTGCTGTATTGCAACGACGGCGACTGGGTCGAGAGTCTGTCGGCACTCGTCGAGACGTACGAGGGCGAGCTCAAGGTGATCTTCTGGACCACGCTGCAAGCCCCGCAAGCCGGCGCGCAGAAGGCCCGGGCCACCGCCTAGCGCCCGCCGCTTCAATCGGCCCCGAATCGGGAACCAATCGATGAGTCAATCGAGGAATCAATCGATGAAGATCATGATCGTCACCGACGCATGGGAACCGCAGGTCAACGGCGTCGTGCGCACGCTGAAAAACACCACGCGCGAACTCATGGCGCTCGGCCATGAAGTCGATCTGCTGACGCCGCTCGAATTCAAAACGATCCCCTGCCCGACGTATCCGGAAATCCGCCTGTCGCTGCTGCCGCGCCGCAAGCTGCGCGAGCGCATCGACCGCTTCGCGCCCGACGCGCTGCACATCGCGACCGAAGGGCCGCTCGGCATGGCCGCGCGCTCCTATGCGCTGCAGCACAAGCTGCCGTTCACGACCGCCTATCACACGCGCTTTCCCGAATACGTGCAAGCGCGTTTCGGCATTCCGCTTACCGCGACCTACAAGTTCCTGCACTGGTTCCACAAGCCCTCGCTCGCGGTGATGGCGCCGACGCCCGTCGTCAAGCAGGATCTGGAAAAGTTCGGCTTCACGAACGTCGTGCTGTGGACGCGCGGTGTCGACCTCGACATCTTCCATCCGATGGACTCGAAGGTGCTCAACACCGCGCGGCCGATCTTCCTGTACGTCGGGCGCGTGGCGGTCGAGAAGAACGTCGAGGCGTTTCTGCAGCTCGATCTGCCCGGCTCGAAGTGGGTCGCGGGCGAAGGCCCGGCGCTCGCCGAGCTGAAGTCGCGCTATCCGCAGGCGAACTACCTCGGCGTGCTGTCGCAGGCCGAACTCGCGAAGGTCTACGCGGCCGCCGACGTCTTCGTGTTCCCGAGCCGCACCGACACGTTCGGCCTCGTGCTGCTCGAAGCGCTCGCCTGCGGCACGCCGGTGGCCGCCTACCCGGTCACGGGTCCGATCGACGTGCTCGGCGACGGCAACGCCGGCGCGATGCACGAGGACCTGCGCGAGGCCTGCCTCGAAGCGATGAAGATCGATCGCCACGACGCGCGCGCATGGGCCGAGCGCTTCTCGTGGGCCGCCGCGTCCGCGCAATTCGCCGCGCATCTGAAGCCGCTGCGGCGCGAAGCGTATCGCGAGGAAAGCGCCGCCGCATGACGCGGCGCGCCGAACCGCCCATGCGAAGCCGATCCAATGCGGAGCGCAAGTCGGGCAGCGCATTGCGCGCCGTCGAATCCACGCGCGAGCCCGAGAGCGTCGAGCCGTTCGACGACGACACCACGCACGAACCGCTGAGCCCCGACGACCCGCTCGCGCCGCTGCCGTTCAATCCGTACAAGGGCAATCGCGGTCTCACGCGCGCCTGGCACGCGATGAAAAATTCGCTGGCCGGCTTTCGCGTGGCAATTCGCGAGGAAAGCGCGTTTCGCCAGGAACTGACTCTCGCCGCGATCCTGATTCCGTGCGGCATCCTCGTGCCGGTCGATCCCGTATCGCACGTGCTGCTGCTCGGCTCGGTGCTGCTCGTGCTGATCGTCGAGCTGCTCAATTCGAGCGTCGAAGCCGCGATCGACCGCATTTCGCTCGAACGCCACGAGCTGTCGCGGCGCGCGAAGGATCTCGGCAGCGCGGCCGTGATGGTCGCGCTCGGCATGTGCGTGATGACGTGGGGAGTGATCGTCGGACCGCTCGTAGTGCGCTGGTTGCGCATGTGGTTGTGATGCAAACCGGATGGCGGCCCGCACGCGCCGCCGCGTCCCCGGCAAGGAAAATCCTGTAGGGCGGCTAGGTACGAGAACGCTCGGTTTATAATCGTTAGACAGTCCCACGGAAAAGCCCCGGGCAAGGCAGCGCCCAAGGCTTTGCCGCCCCCTCGGGGGGCCTGCCGAGCGGCGGGCTGGGGAGCGCTCAATATACCAACCGCATCCGGGTGGAACACGCAGCAGCGGCACGCCGCCGCGCGCCCAGCCCGGCATAACCAGGGCCGGACGACATGGAAGCCAAACCTCCCCGCCGCACGCGCGAACGGATTCTCGAACTCTCGTTGAAACTCTTCAACGAAATCGGCGAGCCGAACGTCACGACGACGACGATCGCCGAGGAAATGGAAATCAGTCCAGGCAACCTGTACTACCACTTCCGCAACAAAGACGACATCATCAACAGCATCTTCAGCCAGTTCGAGCAGGAGATCGAAAAGCGTCTGCGGTTCCCCGACGACCATCGCGCGACGATCGACGAAATGTGGTCGTATCTGCAATACATGGTCGATTTCACCTGGCGCTACCGCTTCCTGTACCGCGACCTGAACGATCTGCTCGCGCGCAACCGCACGCTCGAAACCCACTTCAAGCAGATCATCAGCCACAAGGTGCGCTTCGCGAGCCAGTTCTGCGAGCAGCTCGTCGCCGACGGCGAAATGGTCGCGACGCCGCAGGAACTGCAGGTGATCGCGACCAACGTCGGCGTGATCGGCACGTACTGGCTGTCGTACCAGTTCGTCATGAACCCGCGCAAATACAACGAACAGGAAGCGATCCGCGCGGAACTGCACCAGGTCAGCGTGCAGATCGTCTCGCTGATGGCGCCCTACCTGCGCGGCCGCTCGCGGCAGATTTTCGACGACCTCGTCTCCGGCAAGCTGCCCAAGCGCGAGTTTTACGACTACCTGCCGCCGCGCGAAGGCGCCGCGCCTCGCAACGAATCGAAGGACAGCTGAGCATGAAGTCGGTGTGCGTATATTGCGGCTCCTCGATGGGAGTCAAACCGCTGTACGAACAGGCCGCGCGCGCCTTCGGCCGCGCGCTCGTGCAAAGCGGCCTCACGCTCGTCTACGGCGGCGGCAAGGTCGGGCTGATGGGCGTGATCGCCGATACGGTGATGGCCGAAGGCGGCCGCGCGATCGGCGTGATTCCCGAACTGCTCGTCGACAAGGAAGTCGGCCATAACGGGCTAACCGAACTGCACGTGGTGCCCGACATGCATCATCGCAAGAAGATGATGGCCGAGCTGTCCGACGCGTTCGTCGCGATGCCGGGCGGCGCGGGCACGCTCGAAGAGCTGTTCGAGGTCTTCACGTGGGCCCAGCTCGGCTATCACGGCAAACCCGTCGCGCTGCTCAATACCGGCCACTTCTACGACCCGCTGATCCAGCTGCTGCGCCATACGGTCGACGAAGGCTTCATGCGCCGCACCTATCTCGACATGCTGCAGATCGACGCCGATCCCGCCGCGCTGATCGGCAAGCTGCGCGGCTATCGGCCGCCCGTGCGCGACAAGTGGGCGGTGCAGGGCAATACGGTTTGAGGCCGAGGCTGGAGGCGGCGGTTGATGCGGCAGTTTGAGGCCGCTTCCATGCTGGCATGCGGGCTCCGTGGTGGCTTTGCCTTGCTTCGACTCGACGCTGGTTTCGCGCCGGTTTCGCACTGGTTCGACCGCCGCTTTGATCTCTGTTTGAGCACCGGCTTCACCCTGCCTTGAGCGCATTGAGCGCAATCCAGGCGCAGCCCGAACATGGCCTGAATACGGCTTGCAGGCTTTTTGCGAGCCCCGCGCGATCCATCCGAACCACGAGGTTGCCATGACGAAAGCTGTTCTGATTACCGGCGGCAGCCGCGGCATCGGCCGCGCAACCGCACGTCTGCTCGGCGCGCGCGGCTGGTTCGTCGGCGTCAATTACGTGCGCGACCTGGCGGCCGCGCAGCAGACGGTCGGCGAAGTGGAGCGCGCGGGCGGCCGCGCGGTGCCGATCGCCGGCGACGTCGCCGACGAAGCCGACGTAATCGCAATGTTCGATACGCTGCAGCAGACCTTCGGCCGCATCGACGCGCTCGTCAACAACGCGGGCATCGTCGCGCCGTCGAGCCCGCTCGCCGACATGGACCTCGCGCGCCTGAAGCGCATGTTCGACGTCAACGTGCTCGGCGCCTACCTGTGCGCGCGCGAAGCCGCGCGGCGCATGTCGAGCGATCGCGGCGGCGCGGGCGGCGCGATCGTCAATATTTCGTCGGCAGCGGCGCGGCTCGGTTCGCCGAACGAATACGTCGATTACGCAGGCTCGAAAGGCGCGATCGACACGATGACGCTCGGGCTCGCGAAAGAACTCGGCCCGCGCGGCGTGCGCGTGAACGCGGTGCGCCCGGGCCTCATCGACACCGAGATTCACGCGAGCGGCGGCAAGCCCGAGCGGGCCGCGCAACTCGGCGCGACCACGCCGCTCGGCCGCCCCGGCAGCGCCGACGAAGTGGCCGAAGCCGTCGTGTGGCTGCTGAGCGACGCGGCATCGTATGTGACGGGCGCGCTTTTCGACGTGGCCGGCGGACGCTGACGCGCCGGATCGCCAGGCCGCAGTCCCTCGCACCCCAAGCGCGGCCCATCGTGGCCGCGCTTTTTTCTTCCCTGCTCCACGGCGCATTCCCGCCGATCTGGCGGCAAACGCACACTCGCGTGGATAAAACGCCACGCTCGGCCCTTTCCCTGTAATCCCCCGTAATAATATGGCGTTAGAATCGGCCGGAACGTGCGCCGTTTCGACGACGCACGCTGCAAGCCAGAACATAAGTACGAGGCCCACGCCGCCGCGTACATCGACCTGAGATTTCCATGCAAGACAAGCAGTCAGCGACGTGGCGCGCGGAGAACGCCACGGCAACGGCCCCGACCTCGGCTGCGGCCGCCGGCAACGCGCGCGCGGCCGCCACCAGCCAGGAGACCCAGGCGACTGGCTCCGCCGACGCGCGCCCCACCCGCTGCCCCGCCGATCGCGCCGCACGCGCCTTGCAACGCTGGCGCGCGCTTGCGGCAACCCGTCCGCTGCTGTGGATCGTCGCGCTGGCGATCCTTTGCGCATGGCTGTTGCCGGGCATCCTCGGCCACGAGCCGTGGAAACAGGACGAAACCTACACGTTCGGCATCGTCCAGCACATGCTCGAGAGCGGCGATCTCGTCGTGCCGACCAACGCGGGCCAGCCCTTCGTCGAAAAACCGCCGATCTACGACTGGGTCGCCGCCGGCCTCGCGTGGATGCTGGGCCGCTACCTGCCGCTGCATGACGCCGCGCGTCTCGCGAGCGCGCTGTTCGCGGGCCTGACCATCTACTACACGGCCCGCGTGGCGCGCCGCGCGACCGATGCATCGAGCTGGTTCGATCTGCGCGTGATCGGCACGCTCGCGCTGTTCGGCGGCACGCTCGCCGTCGTCAAGCACGCGCACGACATGATGACCGACGTCGCGCTGATGGCCGGCGCCGCACTCGGCTTCTGCGGGCTGTTCGAACTCGTGCTCGTGCATCTGCGCGACGCCGCACGGAACGCGCCATCGCCGACACCCGCGCAGTCGCACACCCGGCCGCTCGACGCCCCAGGGCGCCGCCACGCGATCCTGAGCGGCGCGGCGATGTTCGGCGCGGGCGTCGGCGTGTCGCTGCTCGCCAAGGGCCTGTTCGTGCCGCTCGTCTTCGGCGCGACCACCTGCGCGGTGCTCGTCCTCTATCCCGCGTGCCGCAGCCGCAGCTTCGCGAGCGCGCTCGGCATCGCCGCGCTCGTTTGCGCGCCGTTCGCGCTGATCTGGCCGATCTGCTTCTACCTGCGCTCCGAAGCGCTGTTCAAGGTCTGGTTGTGGGACAACAACATCGGGCGCTTCTTCGGCTTTTCGGTGCCCGAACTGGGCTCCGAGAACGAGAGCCGTCTGTTCGTGCTGCGCACCGTGCTGAGCGTCGGCTTTCCGGTCGTACCGCTTGCGCTGGCTGCGCTCGCCAGCGGCGCGTGGCGACGCTGGCGCGACCCGCGCATCGCCTTGCCGGCGCTTTTCGCGGGCATCGGTTTCGCCGTGCTGCAAAGTTCGGCGACCGTGCGCGAGCTGTACATCCTGCCGTTCATCGCCCCGCTTGCGCTGCTTGCGATGCAAGGCGTCGAGCGGCTGCCGGCGCGGCTGCACGTCGTCTGGGACATGATGAGCCGCGTGCTGTTCGGCGGCACGGCTGTGCTCGCGTGGATCATCTGGTCGATCATGACGAGCCCGGTGAGCACGCATGCCTCGCTGCATTGGCTCGGACGCTGGCTGCCGCTCGACTGGGTGCTGCCGATCAAGCCCGCGATGATCGCCGCCGCCTTGCTGCTGACGATCGGCTGGCTATGGCTGCTGCCGTCCTTCAAATACGCGGGCAAATGGCGTGGCGCGCTCAGCTGGTGCGCGGGCGCGATGCTCGCGTGGGGGCTCGTCAGCACGCTGCTGCTGCCGTGGCTCGATGACGCGAAGAGCTACCGCTCGGTGTTCCTGGACCTCGGCGCGAAGATAAACATCGAATGGAACGACGGCGATTGCATGGCAAGCGCGAGCCTCGGCGAGTCCGAGGCGCCGATGCTCTACTACTACACCGGCATCGTCCATCAGCCGAACGAGAACCCGCGTACGACCGCCTGCACCTGGCTCATCGAGGAAAGCCGCCGCGACCATGCGCCCCAACCGCCCGGTGAATGGCAACTATTCTGGTCCGGCGCGCGGCCCGGCGATTCGGATGAACTGCTGCGCGTCTTCGTGCGCACGCCGGTTGCAGGCACGGTGCGCGGCGACGACTAGAAGGCAACGCGCGCGCCGGGCACGCCAACGCGCGCTCGGATGGAAGCTGCTGAAAGCCGCGGGAAGCGGCTAGAACGACGACCCGGGCTCGCGCAGAAACGCGCTTTCCGTCGCTCGAGGCGCGCCCGAGCACGGCATTGCGATGCGGGAAGCGGCCGAACCGCTCGACGATCTCCGCGTGCCGCACTGCATGGCGGTAGTAGCTCGCGCCGCCCGGCTCCGCCGCCAGCTGACCGAAGAGCCGCAGCGACTCATGCTGGCTCGCGAGCGTTTCGTCGTGTTCGAACGGCAGATACGCGAACACGCGATGCTGCGCGCCGGGCAGCAGCCGATCGGCACCGCTTGCGATCATCCGTTGCGCGATCTGCAGCGCCTTGCTGTCGGCGGCGAATGCGCGCGGCGTGTTGCGATGGCAGTTGCGCGAGAACTGATCGAGCACGATGACGAGCGCGAGCGTGCCGAGCGGCGTGGCCTGCCACGCGTCGAGTTCGCCGGCGAGCGCCGCATCGATCAGGTCGCCGAAACGTTCGCGCAGCATCGTATCGAAAGCGTCGTCGCGCGTGAACCAGAGCTTGCGCTCCGTGCCGTATTCCGGCGAACCCGGCGCGCCGAACCAGCAGTCGAGCACGTCGCGTGCCCGCATGGGGAGCGCCGCGTAGTCGGCGTCAATCGCAGAGGCAGGCGCCGATGGGGTCGGTTGCCGCGGCTCAGCCATTGCGGTTGCGCATCCAGTCCGCGGTTTCGAAGAACGAGCCGAGCAGACGCTCGCGCAGCGGCTCGGCGAGGCCGATGTCCTGCATCGCCCACGCCATGCAGCGCAGCCACTGGTCGCGTTCGCCCGAGGCAATCGCGAACGGCAGATGCCGCGCGCGCAGACGCGGATGGCCGAAGCGGCTGATGTAGTGATCGGGGCCGCCGAGCCAGCCGCACAGGAACCAGAACAGCTTGTCGCGCGACCCGTCGAGCGATGCCGGATGCAGCGCGCGAATCCCGGCGAAATCCGCTTCGAGGTCCATCAGGTCGTAAAACCGGTCGACCAGTTCGCGCACGCGCGCCTCGCCGCCCACCAGCTCGAAGGCCGTCGGTTTGTCCGCGGACACTTCGTCGTTCAAATCGCTCATACCCTGCTCAACCGCCAGAAAAAACCATCGGGAAAAAATCACGCGTCGCGCATCATGCATCACGCAGCGATTGCAGCGCGGGCCGTGCCAGCACATGCCGCAGACTCAGCCAGCCACCCACGCCCGCGCAGGCAACCCCGGCGGCGATGCCCGCCGGCAGCAGCCACGGATCGAAGTCCAGATAGAACTCGAACACGTGCGTCGCGAGCAGCGAGCCGACGATCTGCGCCCCCGCCGCCGCCATCAAGCCGGCCAGCGCCCCGACCGCGACGAATTCGGCGACCTGCACCGCGCGCACCTGCCGATGCGACGCGCCGAGCGCGCGCAGCAGCGCGGATTCTCGCATACGCTCGTCGCGCGTGCCGGCGAGCGCCGCGTACAGCACCAGCACGCCGGCCGCGAGCGTGAACGCGAACAGGAACTGCACCGCACCGATCACCTGCTGCAGCACGCGCTGCACCTGCGCGAGTATCGGACCCGTGTCGATCGCGGTGAGGTTCGGATAGGCGGCGATCAGGCCGTCGATCGTCGCCTGCCGGTCCGGCGGCAGATGGAAGCTCGTGATGAACGTCGCCGGAAAATCGCGCAGCGCGGCGGGCGGCATCAGCACGAAGAAATTGACCTTGAACGAACCCCAGTCGAGCTTGCGCAGACTCGTAACCGGCGCGTCGATTTGCAGGCCCGTCACGTCGAAACGCAGCACGTCGCCAGGCTTCACGTTGATCAGTTTCGCGAGCCCCTGCTCGATCGAAATCTGCGGCGTCGTCGTGTCGCCGTACCACTTGCCCGCGGCGATACGGTTGTCGTCGGGCAGCTCGGTCGTGTACGACAGGTTGAACTCGCGGTCCACCAGACGCCGCGCGTCCTGGCCCTTGAACGAGTCCGGATCGACCGGCTTGCCGTTGATCGCGACGAGCCGCCCGCGCACCATCGGCGAAAGCTGCGCGCCGGGTACGCCGTGCGCGGCGAGATATTGCGTGACCGCGTCGCGCTGGTCGGGCTGGATATCGATGATGAACAGGTTCGGCGCATCGGGCGGCGTCGATTTGCGCCAGCCTTGCACGAGGTCGTTGCGCGTCATCGCGATCAGCAGCAGGCACATGAGGCCGATGCCGAGCGCGGTGATCTGCAGCGCGCTCGTGCTGCTGCGGCGTTCGAGCGACGCGAGCGCATAGCGCCAGCCGATCCCCGCGTTGACGCGCTCGCTGCGCACGATGCGCGCCGCGCCCCATAGCGCGAGCCGCGCGATGCAGGCGAACACGAGCAGCCCGCCCGCGAAGCCGCCCGCGACGATACCGCCGAGCTTCAACTCACCGGCCGCGACAATCAGCAGCCCCGCGAACAGCACGATGCCGAGCGCGTAGGCGGCCCACGCGGTGCGCCCCGCCTCGCCCCATTCGCGGCGCAGCACGCGCACCGGCGGCACGCGCGTGAGCGGCAACAGCGGCGGCAACGCGAAGCCGAGCAGCAGCACGAGGCCGGCCGCGATGCCTTCGAGCGCGGGCCACAGCGTCGGCTGCGGCAGCACGACGTCGATCAGGCTACCAAGCCACGTCAGCAGCGCGAGGTGGCCGAGATAGCCGAGCGCGACGCCCAGCACCCCGCCGATCACGCCGAGCCCGGCGAATTCGAGCGTGAAAAGCGCGCACAGCGCGGCTTGGCTCACGCCGAGACAGCGCATCGCAGCGCAGCCGTCGAGATGCCGGCGCATATAGCGGTGCGCCGCCATCGCAATCGCCACCGCCGCGAGCAGCGCGGTCAGCAGCGAGACGAGCGTGAGGAAATGGCCCGCCCGATCGAGCGTCTGACGCACCTGCGGCTGGCCGTCGTGCAGCGATTCGAGCGCGACGCCGCGCAGCTTGCCGCCGTCCACGCGGTCATGCGCGAACTGCGTGAAACGCGCGACCGCATCGGCGGCACCGGCCACCAGCAGCCGATACGTGACGCGGCTGCCGAACGTGACGAGACCGGTCGATTGCAGTTCGTCGGCGCGCAGCATCAGACGCGGCGAGAAATTGACGAATGAAAAGCCGCGGTCGAGTTCGCGCGTAATCAGCGCGCCGATCGTGAAGCTGCGATTGCCGACTTTCACCGCATCGCCGACCTTCAGCTTCAAGGCGTCGAGCAGTTCCTGATCGACCCACACGGTGCCGGGCGCGGGAATCGACGTCGCCCGATGATCGGCCGCGCCGGGCGCCGGCGCGATCTGCAATGCGCCGCGCAGCGGATAGCCCGGCGACACCGCCTTGACGGCGGCGAGCCGCGACACCGGCTTTGCGCCGGTCGCATTGATCATGCTCGGGAAGATCGCCGTGGTGGCGGTGCGCAAGCCAAGCGAGCGCGCCTCGGCGGCAAATTGCGGATCAACCGGATGGTCGGCGCGCACGATGAAATCGGCGGCGATCATGCGCCGCGCGTCGCGTTCGAGCCCCTGGTGCAGCCGATCGGCGAGAAAGCCGACGCTAGAAAGCGCCGCGATGGCCAGCACGAGCGCGAGCAGCAGCATCGTCAATTCGCCCGCGCGCCAGTCGCGCGCCGTCATGCGGATCGCCTGGCGCAGCAGATCCGCGCCGCCGAAACGGCGTGCCGCTTTAACGTCGCTTACGCCGACGCGCTCCGTCGAACCTGCCTTGGACCCGGGTAGTGCTTCGCTCAATCGTGCCTGCTCCTCGCAAATCGCGACACCATATGCGTGGCCATGCCGCGAAACCCGCCCTGCACGCCACGCCACAACCGCGGCAATGCCCACGCCGCGAGCAGCAGAAAGCCTACCATCAGGACCAGAAACGCGAGCGGCACGAACAGCGCGAGCAGCACGCCGCCGAAGACGAGACCGTCCTCGGCGGTCGAGGTCACGACGTTCGACAACGGTTCCGGCGACAGATTGATAAGCGCGCGCGTACCGGCCTTCGCAAGATGCGCAGTGCCGGCGAGCGTGCCGCCCGCGAGCGCCGCGACCGCCAGCAAAGCCGGATCGGCATGGCCGAGCGCGCCGGCGGCGAGCACCGCGCCGGCCGGAATGCGGATGAAGGTGTGGATCGCGTCCCACAGCGAGTCGAACGCGGGGATTTTGTCGGCGAGGAATTCGGCGAGCGTCAGCACGGCGGCCGCGCCGATCACCCAAGGCGAGGACAGCGCGGACAGCGTGGCGGGCAGATGAATGAGGCCGAGACGCTCGAACACGCCGGCCAGCAGGACCGTCAGATAGAGGCGCAGACCGCTGCCCCATGAGAGGCCAGCAGCAAGCGAAAGTGATTCAAGCATGGCCGCCTCCACGCGCTTGGGACGTGCCGGGCGCCGCGGCGGAATGAAGCGCAGGCTTCGCGCCGAAGTCGTCAGGCTCGCCTGGCCAGCCGGGCCGAACAGGCCGCAGGCAATTTCAGGATAGGTTCTGTCTCATTATAGCCACGTTAATTCGCAGAACGCAGGGTGGCGAACCGGCCGTGGCGGGGGGCGATGCGTGTTGAATCAATGCTGCCGGCTCGGTGCCCTAACTTCAGTGGCCGAACCTCGGTCGCCCAACCTCAGTGGCCCGACGACAGCTTCAGCCCGATGAGCCCGATCACGATCAGCGACGCACTGGCGACACGCGCGAGCGTCAGCGCCTCGCCCATCATCACGACGCCGAAGATGAACGCGCCGACCGCGCCGATACCGGTCCACACCGCATAGGCGGTGCCGAGCGGCAGCTGGCGCATCGCGAGCGTGAGCAGCGCGAAGCTGCCGAGCGCGGTCACGATCGTGAACACGGACGGCCAGAAACGGGTGAAGCCTTCGGAAGTTTTGAGACCGGCCGCCCACGCGACTTCGAGCAAACCGGCGATCAGAAGAAGAAACCAGGACATCAGAGACAGCTCCATAAAAATGGGGCCGTCCCCGATGATCGATGCAAGCGCAAGGTCGTCCTTACGTCGGGAGATTATAACCGGGCGGGCTTCACCCCGCCCCGACCAGCCGGTAGCCGACGCCGGTCTCGGTGACGATATGCTCGGGCTGCGCCGGGTCGCGTTCGAGCTTGCCGCGCAGATGCGCCATGTAGATGCGCAGATAGTGATGGCTCTCGACATGCGACGGCCCCCACACGTCGCGCAGCAGTTGCCGGTGCGTGAGCACGCGGCCCGCGTGGCGCACGAGCGTCGCGAGCAGGCGGTATTCGATCGGCGTCAGATGGATCGCGGCGCCGTCGCGCGTCACCTGGCGCAAGGCGAGATCGACGGTGACCGCGCCGAAGCGCACCTGCGGCGATTCGTTCGCGCCGCCTTGGTTGCGCCGCCGCAGATGCGCGCGAATCCGCGCCAGCAGCTCGGACACGCCGAACGGCTTGGTCAGGTAGTCGTCGGCGCCGGCGTCGAGCGCGGCGACCTTCTCGCTTTCCTGGGTGCGCGCCGACAGCACGATCACCGGCAGCTCGCTCCAGCCGCGCAGCTCGCGGATCACGTCGAGGCCGTCGGTATCGGGCAGGCCGAGATCGACGATCACCAGATCGGGCTGGCGCGTGGCCGCTTCGACGAGCCCCTGCTTGCCGGTCTCGGCGTCGTACACGGCGATGCCCTCGCCTTCGAGCGCGGTGCGCACGAAGCGGCGAATCTGCTTTTCGTCTTCGATCAGAACGACGGTGATGCTCGGGTCACTCATGGGCGGGTTTGTCCTGCGGGTTGAGGGCGGCGTCTTCGTCGTCGAGCATATCGGGTACGGCGGGCGGCGTCTGGACCGGCAGCGTGAACCAGAAGCGCGCGCCTGCGACGCGGCCGTCCGCGCCGATCCGGTTGAGCGCGCCGATCGTGCCGCCGTGCGCCTCGACGATCGCGCGGCAGATCGCGAGCCCGAGGCCGATACCCGGTTTCGCCGACTCCTTCTCGCCGCGCGTGAACTTCTCGAACACGCGCGCTTCCATGCCGGCCGGCAGGCCGGGGCCGTCGTCATCGACGCTCACGCGCACGAACGGCGCGCCGTCCGCCTCGATCCGCTCTGCGCCGATCGTCAGCGGCGTGCCGGGCGCGGTGTACTTGGCGGCATTCTCGAACAGGTTCGAGAAGAGCCGCTCCATCAGCACCGCGTCGAGGTGCAGCAGCGGCAGATCGGCGGGCAGCACGACCCGCGCCGGGTGCCCGGCGAGCACGCGCCGGCAGGCGCGCAGCGCGGCGCCGACAGTCTCCTCGAGCAGCGTCCATTGCTGGTTCAGTTGCAGGCTGCCGGCCTGCAAACGCGCCATGTCGAGCAGATTCGTGACGATGCCGGTCATGCGCAGCGCCTCTTCGTGAATCGCCTCGACGAGTTCGTCGCTGCGCCGCGCGGCGGCTTGTGCTTCGGTTTGCGTTGCGCTGTGCGCCTGTGCCGCTATTTCCACCGGTGCGCCTGGCTGTGCGTGCGCCTGTGCCTCGCGTTGCTCCTCGGCCCGCGCCTCAGGTCGCGCATTCCCCAACGCTTGCGCGCTCCCTGCGTCCGCCGCCCCCTGCCGCCCCTGCGCGAGCATCGACGAAAACCCCACGATCGTCGTAAGCGGCGTGCGCAGATCGTGCGAAATCGCCGACAGCAACGAATTGCGCAGCCGCTCCGACTCCATGTTGACGAGCGCGTCGCGCGCGATATCGACGTAATGCACGCGTTCGAGCGCGAGCGCGATCTGCGCGGCGAACGCGTCGAGCATGCGCCGCTGCTCGGGCACGTCGAGTTCGCGCTCGTCGCGCAGCACGGCCGCGAGCACGCCGCGCGTGCGCATCGGCGCCTTCAGCGGCAGATACAGCGCGGCCGCCGCGGGCAGCGTGTCGGTGCCGTGGCCGGCCGGCTTCTGCTGATCGTAGACCCACTGGCCGACGTCGAGATCGAGCGCGCCGCCGTCGAGCGTGATCGCAGCATCCGGGTCCTCGATCTTCTGCCTGACCTGATTGGCGCTGTCCGGCAGCAGGATCGCGACGCGCGCGCCGAACACCTCGCTCACGTGCCGGCTGCCGGTTCCGACGATCTGCTCGGTGGTCAGCGCCGCGGCCAGTTCGCGCGCCATCTCGTACATCGCGCCGGTGCGCTGCTCGCGGCGCCGCGCGACGCTCGCCTCGCGGCGCAGGCTCGACGTCAGATGGCTGATGACGAGCGAGGTCAGCAGCATGCCGAAGAACGTCAGCAGGTACTGCGTATCGGAAACCGACAGCGACATGCGCGGCGGCACGAAAAAGAAATCGAACGCGGCGACGCTCGCGAACGACAGCACGACACCGGGCCCGCGTCCGAGCTTCACCGCCGTGAAGATCACGCCGAGCAGGTACAGCATCACGAGATTGGTCAGGTCGATGCGATCGATCAGCTGGCTCGACAGCAGCGTGATGGCCGTGCCGATCGCCAGCGCGAACGCATACGCGCGCGCCGGCGAGCGGCGCTCGCGCGCCGCGCTCATGGCCTCGCGCCATGCATTCGCGGTCGTATTCAGGAGACGCCGCTGCTCGGCGCCCTCGCGCTCCGACGATACGCGAATCAGCGTGAGATCGAGGTCGCCGCCCTTCTCGGCGATGCGCTCGCCGAGCGGCCTGCGCAGCCAGCGCTTCAGCCCCGTGCGCACCGAGGCGCCCGCCACGAGCTTCGACACGTTGCGCGCCTGGGCGTAGCCGATCAATGCGTCGAGCGCGTCGGCGGCGGCGAGCGTGGCGGTCTCGGCGCCCAGTTCGGCGGCGAGCTTCAGCGCGTTCAAGGTGCGTTCGCGGCGCGCATCGGGCAGACGCTGCAACGCGGGCGTTTCGACATACACGGCGAGCCAGTCGGCCCGCAGGCTCGCGGCAAGACGCGCCGCCGCGCGCACCAGCGCCGGCGCTTCCGGCCCGGGCCCGACGCACACGAGCAGGCGCTCGCGCGCCTGCCAGATGCGCTGGATCGAACGGTCGGCGCGGTACTCGCGCATCTGCGCGTCGACTCGATCGGCGGTGCGGCGCAGCGCCAGCTCGCGCAGCGCGATCAGGTTGCCCTTGCGAAAGAAATTGCGCACCGCGCGCTCGGCCTGCTGCGCCATATAGACCTTGCCGTCGCGCAGGCGGTCGAGCAGTTCCTCGGCGGGCAGATCGACGAGCGTGACTTCGTCGGCGTGATCGAACACGCGATCGGGCACGGTCTCCCACACGCGGATGCCGGTGATCTGGCCGACCACGTCGTTGAGACTTTCGAGGTGCTGCACGTTGACGGTCGTATAGACGTCGAGGCCCGCATCAAGCAGTTCGTAGACGTCCTGCCAGCGCTTCAGATGACGCGCGCCCGGCACGTTCGAATGCGCGAGTTCGTCGACGAGAATCAGTTGCGGCTTGCGCGCGAGCGCGGCGTCGAGATCGAACTCGCCGAGCTTGCGGCCGCGGTATTCGATATGCGCGAGCGGCAGCACGTCGAGGCCCGCGAGCAGCGCGGCGGTTTCGCCGCGCCCATGCGTTTCGGCGATGCCGACCAGCACCTCGACGCCCTCTTCCTGGCGGCGGCGCGCGGCCTGCAACATCGCATAGGTCTTGCCGACGCCGGCCGACGCGCCAAAGAAAATTTTCAGCCGGCCGCGCTGGCGTTTTTCTTCGTCGCGCTGCAGCTTGTCGAGCAATTCGTCAGGATCGGGGCGGTTCATGCTCAGTGGTTTTCAGGGTCGCGCGAGCGGCGCTTTCTGCATGGTGGCACGGCCCGCGCCGGCCCGCAAATAACAGCGCGGCACCACGCGAGCGCCGCCCTTTCGGTTGAACCGCAACGGCAACGTGCCTCGTCGCGCGACGAGGCACGGTTTGCTCTGCGGCATGACTTTGTGGCCCGACTTTGCGGCCGCATCTTACCGCCGCTTCCGTCGGCTTTGCCGGCCTCTGCCAGCTTCTTCCCACTTCTGCCCGTTACGCAATGGCCCGCGCTCAACCGTGCTGCATCTCGTCGAGCGCGAGATTAAGCTTCAGCACATTCACGCGCGGCTCACCGAGCATGCCGAACTGGCGGCCCGTCGTATAGCGCGCGACGAGCGCCTGCACGTCACTCGCCGCGAGGTGCCGCGCCTGCGCCACCCGCGCGACCTGATACGCGGCCGCGGCCGGGCTGATCTCGGGATCGAGCCCGCTGCCCGACGAAGTCACCAGATCGACCGGCACCGGCTTCGACAGATCGGTGCCCGCTGCCTTCAAGGCATCGAGCCGGCCCTTGATCTCGTCGAGCAGCGCCGGATTGTTCGGCCCGAGGTTCGAGCCGCCCGAATTCTGCGCGTTGTACGGCATCGGCGTGGTCGCCGACAGGCGGCCCCAGAAGTACTGCGGCGCATCGAACTGCTGGCCGATCAGTTGCGAGCCGACCAGCTTGCCGTTGCGCTCGATCAGGCTGCCGTTGGCCTGGTCGTGAAACGCCGCCTGACCGATCGCGGTCATCACGGCGGGATAAGCGAGTCCGGTAATCACGGTCAATACCGCGAAGATCACGATCAACGGACGGAACAGATTTTTCATGATGTGTCTCTTTCCCTTTTCGTCACTTCAGTACGCCGGCACAGCGGCGCTTCGTAGCCGGCGCGCCGCATGTTCAAACCCAGCCGAGCGCGGCGAGCACCATGTCGATCAGCTTGATGCCGATGAACGGCACGATGATTCCGCCGAGGCCATAGACCAGCAGATTGCGGCGCAACAGGATCGCCGCGCCTAGCGCGCGATAGCGCACACCCTTGAGCGCGAGCGGAATCAGCAGCACGATGATGAGCGCGTTGAAGATCACCGCCGACATGATGGCCGAGGCCGGCGTCGCCAGATGCATCACGTTCAGCGCGTTCAGCGCCGGATACGTCGAGGCGAACGCGGCCGGAATGATCGCGAAGTACTTGGCGACGTCGTTGGCGATCGAGAACGTGGTCAGCGAGCCGCGCGTCATCAGCATCTGCTTGCCGATCTCGACGATCTCGATCAGCTTGGTCGGGTTCGAATCGAGATCGACCATGTTGCCGGCCTCTTTCGCGGCCTGCGTGCCGCTGTTCATCGCCACCGCGACGTCGGCCTGGGCGAGCGCGGGCGCGTCGTTGGTGCCGTCGCCGGTCATCGCGACGAGCCGCCCTTCGGCCTGGTGCGCGCGGATCGTCGCGAGCTTCGTTTCGGGCGTCGCTTCGGCAAGGAAGTCGTCGACCCCGGCTTCGGCCGCGATCGCGGCGGCGGTCAGGCGGTTGTCGCCCGTCACCATCACGGTCTTGATGCCCATCTTGCGCAGCTCGGCGAAGCGCTCCTTGATGCCGCCCTTCACGACGTCCTTCAGCTCGATCACGCCGAGCACGCGCGCGCCCTGCTCGCCCTTCTCGGCGACCACGAGCGGCGTGCTGCCGCGGCGCGCCACGTCCGCGACCGCATGGTCGACTTCGTTCGGGAAACGCCCGCCGTTCGCTTCGACGTAGTGCTTGAGCGCATCGGCCGCGCCCTTGCGGATTTCGCGGCCATGCGCCCCCGGCGGCGTCCCCTCGGGGGAGAGATCGACGCCGCTCATGCGCGTCTGCGCGCTGAACGCGAGAAACACCGCATGCAGCGAGCCCATATCGCGCTGCCGGATATTGAAGCGCTGCTTCGCGAGCACGACGATGCTGCGGCCTTCCGGCGTTTCGTCCGCGAGCGAGGCCAGTTGCGCTGCGTCGGCGAGCGCTTCCTCGGTCAGACCCGGCGCAGGCAGAAACTGCGAGGCCTGGCGATTGCCGAGCGTGATCGTGCCGGTCTTGTCGAGCAGCAGCACGTCGACGTCGCCGGCCGCTTCGACGGCGCGGCCCGAGGTCGCGATCACGTTCGCCTGCATCATGCGGCTCATGCCGGCCACGCCGATCGCCGACAACAGCCCGCCGATCGTGGTCGGAATCAGGCACACGAGCAGCGCGACGAGCGCGGTGATCGTGACGACGTGGCCCGCTTTCGCCACCTCGACGGAAAAGATCGAGAACGGCAGCAGCGTCGCGGTGGCGAGCAGCATCACGATCGTCAGCGCGACGAGCAGAATCGTCAGCGCGATTTCGTTCGGCGTTTTCTGCCGCTTCGCCCCTTCGACCATCGCGATCATGCGGTCGAGAAACGCCTCGCCCGGATTCGCCGTGACGCGCACGACGATCCAGTCGGACAGCACGCGCGTGCCGCCCGTCACCGAGGAAAAGTCGCCGCCCGACTCGCGGATCACCGGCGCCGATTCGCCCGTGATCGCCGACTCGTCGACCGACGCGACGCCCTCGATCACTTCGCCGTCGGCCGGAATCACGTCGCCGGTCTCGACCAGCACGACGTCGCCGCGCCGCAGATCGGACGCGGTCATGATGCGGATCGGCGACTTCGGATGCGGCTCGTTGAGCTTCTTGGCCACCACGTCTTTCTTCGCGCTGCGCAGCGACGCGGCCTGGGCCTTCGAGCGGCCCTCGGCGAGCGCTTCCGCGAAGTTCGCGAACAGCACCGTGAACCACAGCCACAACGAGACCGCGAGAATGAAGCCCGCGGGCGCCTCGGCCTGGCCGCCGAGCGCGGCGATCCACAGTATCGTGGTCAGCATGCTGCCGACGTACACGCAGAACATCACCGGGTTGCGGAACTGCGTGCGCGGCGTGAGCTTCTTGAAGGAGTCCACGATCGCCGGGCGCAACAGCACCGGATCGAACATGGACTTCGTAGCGTTATGTTCAGTCATTGAATCCTCGAATATCGCGTTGCGCGGGCCGGGGCTCGCCCGGGTCTTGCCTGGGTCCTGCAACCCGCTGCCGCCGGCGCGCGCTTTTGAGCTGTTCAGTTGCGGGTTTGCCTGCGCCGCCTCACTGCGCGCCCATCATCAGATGCTCGACGCCGGGGCCGAGCGCGAGCGCCGGCACGTAGGTCAGCGCGCCGACCAGCAGCACGGTGCCGAGCAGCAGCACGACGAAGAGCGGCCCATGCGTCGGCAGCGTGCCGCCCGTCACGCCGATGCGCTTCTTCGCGGCGAGCGAGCCGGCAATCGCGAGCACCGGCACGATCGTGCCGAAGCGGCCGAACCACATCGCAATCGCGGTGAGCCAGTTGTAGAACGGCGTATTCACCGACAAGCCCGCGAACGCGCTGCCGTTGTTGTTCGCGGCCGAGCTGAACGCGTAGAGGATTTCGGAGAAGCCGTGCGCGCCCGGGTTCGCGATGCCGGCGCGGCCCGCGTCGCTGAGCACCGCGATCGAGGTGCCCACCAGCACGAGCAGCGGCGTGAGCAGCACGACGATCGACACCATCTTCATCTCGTACGCCTCGATCTTCTTGCCGACGTATTCAGGAGTACGGCCGATCATCAGACCCGCGACGAACACCGCGAGCAGCGCGAACACGAGCATGCCGTACATGCCGGAGCCGACGCCGCCGAAGATCACCTCGCCGAGCTGCATCAGCAGCATCGGGTAGAGGCCGCCGATCGGCGTCAGCGAGTCGTGCGTATTGACGACCGCGCCGCACGACGCCGCCGTGGTCGCGACCGTGAAGATGCCCGACTGCGCGATGCCGAAGCGCGTTTCCTTGCCCTCGGCGTTGCCGCCCGCTTGCAGCGCGCTGGCCGACTGATCGACATGCAGCGCCGCAAAGGCCGGATTGCCGCGCTGCTCCGCGCTCATTTCGCCGAACACGCAGACGCCGAACGCGATCGTCATTGCCGCGAGCACGGCCACGCCCTGCCTGCGGTCGCCGATCGCACGGCCGAACACGAGCGTGAGCGCGGCCGGGATGATGAGGATCGAGAAGATCTGCACGAAGTTCGAGAACGGCGTCGGGTTTTCGTACGGGTGCGCCGAATTGGCGTTGAAGAAACCGCCGCCGTTGGTGCCGAGCATCTTGATCGCTTCCTGCGAGGCGACCGGGCCCATCGCGAGGGTCTGCGTCTTCACGGGCGTGTCGACCGTGACCGGATTGCCCTTCGCGTCCTTCACCGGATTGCCTTGCGCGTCGAGCTTCGGCGCGGCGTAGGTGGTGGTTTGCAGCGTCGGCACGTCCTGATACGCCTTGAAGTTCTGGATCACGCCCTGGCTCATCAGCAAGGCCGCGACGAGCGCCGCCATCGGCAGCAGCACGTACAGCGTCACGCGCGTGACGTCGACCCAGAAGTTGCCGATGGTCTGCGCGGTATGGCGCGCGAAACCGCGAATCAGCGCCATCACGACGACGATGGCGGTCGCCGCCGACAGGAAGTTCTGCACGGTCAGGCCGAGCATCTGCGTCAGATAGCCGACGCTCTGCTCGGGCGTGTAGTCCTGCCAGTTCGTGTTGGTCACGAAGCTGACGGCCGTGTTGAAGGCGCTGTCGACCGACATCGCGCCGAATTGCTGCGGATTGCCAGGCAACCCGCCCTGTACGCGCAACAGCACGTACAGGAACAGTGCGCCGAGCACGTTGAACGCGATCGTCGCGATCGCGTAATGCTTCCAGCCCATCTCCCGTGACGCATCGACACCCGCGATACGGTAAAGCAGCCGTTCGAGCGGCGCGCCGAGGCGCACCACGCGCGAACTGCCGTCCATCACCGCGCCGATATAGCTCGCCACCGGCACCGCGGCAGCCAGCAGCACGACGATAAAAAGGCTCGCCTGCAGGACATTGTTCGCGTTCATTCGATGTCCTCCGCGCGCAGCAGCGCATACACGAGATACGCGAACAGCAGCGCGGTCGACGCGCCGGCCAGCCAGAGCATCCAGGTCATGAGCGCGCTCCCTGTCCGCGGCGGAACTGCGCGAGCTTCTCGCAGCCGTCGATCAATCCGAAGGTCAGCACGGCGAACAGCACGAGCCCCCCGACATACAGCACATCCATTTTTGTTCTCCATTGACGGATTCCGGATGGATGCAACGGTATGCCGATCCGTCTAAAGGCCTGGTCAAAGATGCGGGGATACGCGTAAAAATCGTGTAAACGCAAAAGGGCCGCCCGGTCTTGCGACGGAGCGGCCCTCAGTCAGGCGAGGTGAAACGAGGCAGTGTGTGGGCGGCGCGATTCGCCGCCTTCGTCTTTGGGTTGGGTTTGGCGCTTGTTTCAGCGCTTGTTTCGCCGTTTACTTCCGCGTTCGCCTTTCGCCCTTACGGCAGCAGAATCGTCGACCCCGTCGTGCGGCGGCCTTCGAGATCGGCATGCGCCTGCCCGACTTCCGGCAACGCATAGCGCTGATTGATGCTGGTCTTGACTTTGCCCGACACGAGCACGTCGAACAGTTCCGCCGACATCGCCTCGTAATCGGCGCGTTTGGCGATATGGGTAAAGAGCGTCGGACGCGTAAAGAACAGCGAGCCGCGTCCGGCGAATTCCGACGAATCGATCGGCGGCAGCGGACCCGACGCATTGCCGAAGCTCACGAAAAATCCGAGCGGCGCGAGGCAGTCGAGCGACTTCTCGAAGGTGTCCTTGCCGATCGAGTCGTACACGACCGGCACGCCCGCGCCGTTGGTGATCTCGCGCACGCGCTTCGTGAAGTTCTCGCGCGTGTAGACGATCGCGTGATCGCAGCCGTGCGCCTTGGCAATCTCGGCTTTCTCGTCGGAGCCGACCGTGCCGATCACGGTCGCGCCGAGCGCCTTCGCCCACTGGCACACGAGCAGGCCAACGCCGCCGGCCGCGGCCTGGATCAGGATCGTGTCGCCGGCCTTGACCCGATACGTGCGGCGCAGCAGATACTGCGCGGTTAGCCCTTGCAGCATCACCGAGGCGGCCTGCTCGTCGCTCACCGCAGCGGGCAGCCTGACGACCTGCGCGGCCGGCAGCACGCGCTCCTGCGCATACGCGCCGGGCGGCCGCGCGACGTAGGCGACGCGATCGCCCACCTTCAGGCCGCCGACGCCCGAGCCTACCGCGCTGATCTCGCCGGCCGCCTCCATACCGAGGCCGCCCGGCAGCGGCAGCGGATACAGGCCGGTGCGGAAATACACGTCGATATAGTTGAGACCGACCGCCGTCTGACGGATGCGGATCTCGCCCGCGCCGGGCTCACCCACTTCCACGTCGACCCATTTCATCACTTCGGGGCCGCCGGTTTTATCGAATCGGATTGCCTTGGCCATCATGTCTCCTTGATCTGGATTCTGGATTGTCGCGTCGCGCGTGCGGCTTGCGCGTGGCGCGCAGCGCTTGTTCCGCGAGCGCCAGGCGCCCGCCGCGCCCGCGCCGTCAGGCCTGGCCCTTCATCCGCAACGCCAGTACGTCGAGCACCATGCGCGCGGTCGAGATGTTCGTCGCGCACGGAATGTTGTGCACGTCGCAAGCGCGCACGAGCGCGTTGATGTCGGGCTCGTGCGGTTGCGGCGTCATCGGATCGCGCAGGAAGATCACCATGTCCACGCGTCCTTCGGCCAGTTGCGCGCCGATCTGCAGGTCGCCGCCGTGCGGGCCGGACAGCATGCGCTCGACCTTGAGGCCGTGCGCGTCGCTGATGCGCCCGCCGGTCGTGCCGGTCGCGACGATCTCGCAGTGCGCGAGCGTATCGACGTATTCGCCGGCCAGTTTGACGATGTCGTCCTTCTTGTGATCGTGCGCGATCAGCGCAATGCGGGTGGTCATGACGTAAAGCTCCTCAAACCGTTAGGGGTCACTGTCGTTATGTATCGTTGCCGCCGATGTTGCCGATGTTGCCGATGATGCCGCACGGGCCCGGCGACGATGCCCGGCTCCGCGTGAACCTGCCGTGGTGCGTGCCTGCCCGGTACGACGGCACGCCAGTATGGCGTACGCGCCGCGCCTGGCCTGGCCGGCACTGGCCCGATATGCACCTGTTCGGCGAATACCCGCCAGGTACAGGCCGCCCAGTACGTACCTGCTATGTACCGGCTACGTACCTGCTCAATAAGTCCCCGGATAAGCGCCGCCATCGATCAGCCAGTTCTGCCCGGTGATGAACCCGCCGTGCACGCTGCACAGGAACGCGCACGCGCGGCCGAACTCGTCGCGGTTGCCGAAGCGCCCGGCCGGAATCGTCTTCATGCGCTGCTTGCGCGCCTCGTCGACGGAAATGTTCTGCGCCTTCGCCTGCGCATCGAACGTGACCGCGATGCGGTCCGTGTCGAAGATGCCCGGCAGCAGATTGTTGATCGTCACGCCGGTCGGCGCGACCTTGCGCGCGAGTCCCGCGACGAAGCCGGTCAGCCCCGAGCGCGCGCCGTTCGACAGGCCCAGCACGTCGATCGGCGCCTTCACCGCCGAGCTCGTGATATTGACGATGCGCCCGAAGCCGCGCGCGCTCATCGTGTCGACGGTCTGACGGATCAGCTCGATCGGCGTGAGCATGTTGGCTTCGAGCGCGCGAATCCAGTCGTCGTGCGTGAAATTGCGGAAGTCGCCCGGCGGCGGCCCGCCCGCGTTGTTGACGAGGATGTCCGGCTGCGGACAGGCGGCGAGCGCGGCGGCGCGGCCTTCCGGCGTGGTGATGTCGCACGCGACCGTCCTGACCTCGACGCCGCTCTGCTTGCGGATTTCGGCCGCGGTCGCTTCGAGCGTTTCGGCCGTGCGCGCGACGATCGTCAGATTGACGCCCTCGGCGGCGAGCGCTTCGGCGCAGCCGCGCCCCAACCCCTTGCTGGCCGCGCAAACGAGCGCGGTACGTCCTGCGATTCCCATATCCATCTGTGTGTCCTCGTGGCGTGAAGCCGGCGCGAAACGCGCGGGCATGGCGAAGTTTCCCCGATTCTAGAAGAATCGGTGCCCGACTGTGCCGGCTCGCTGCAATCTCCGGTATCGTCGGGCGGCACTCTTTCGGTAAACTTGCGGCGTGGCGCGCCCGTCCCCCATCCGCCCGTCCCTATTCCGCTTGCCGAGCGTGCGGACGAAACGGACTAAACAGACGAAAGCGCGCGCCGAACCGATCCCTCTTGCCGCCGCGTGTGCCCCCCATGACCCAGGACAGCCGTTTTCCCAATCTTTTCATCCTCGATCACCCGCTGATCCAGCACAAGCTGTCGCACATGCGCGACCGGGACACCTCGACGCGCACGTTCCGCGAACTGCTGCGCGAGATCACGCTGCTGATGGGCTACGAGATCACCCGCAATCTGCCGATGACCACGCGCCGCATCAACACGCCGCTGATGGAAATCGACGCGCCGGTGATCGCCGGCAAGAAGCTCGCGATCGTGCCGGTGCTGCGCGCGGGCGTCGGCATGTCGGACGGCCTGCTCGAACTGGTGCCGTCGGCCCGCGTGGGCCACATCGGCGTATACCGCGCCGACGACCATCGCCCGGTCGAATACCTCGTGCGGCTGCCGGACCTCGAGGACCGCGTGTTCATCCTGTGCGACCCGATGGTCGCGACCGGCTACTCGGCCGTGCACGCGGTCGACGTGCTCAAGCGCCGCAACGTGTCCGGCGAGAACATCCTGTTCCTCGCGCTCGTCGCCGCGCCCGAAGGCGTGCAGGTGTTCCAGGACGCGCATCCGGACGTGAAGCTGTTCGTCGCGTCGCTCGACTCGCATCTGAACGAGCACGCGTACATCGTGCCGGGTCTCGGCGACGCGGGCGACCGGCTGTTCGGCACCAAGAACTGACGCGCGGGGCGGGCCGGCTCGGGCCGTGCCCGCCTCATCGGCGCAACGCATGCGGCGGCCCTTCGGACTGTGCGTTCATTTCAGCTGCATTGCGTTTGCGCTTCATTTTCATTGCATCGCCACGCGGTTTCGCGCTACGGCTCCCTCTGCCGCGCCGTCGCGGCGTGATAAAATTCGAATCCGCTCGACGCACGGCTTGACCTGCAACCTCGCCGGCACAACGGCTGTCACTGCGCTGCTGTAACTGCGCCACGGCTGCTTCGGCCTGTCGCACCGACTGGCGCATCGCGCCGCCTTGTGGAGTCACGCGACGTCTGTCCGGGTCGCGCGGCTTCGGGTTGTGCCGTATCGGGTTTCACCGCATTGGCCGCACGTCATCCGCCCGCCCCAACCGCGCCGCCGGACTGCGCCCCGCTTGTATGGGCCAGCCAGGCCCGGATTCAAGGTCACGGCGAACCAGCGCGCGCAAAGGCAACAGCACGAGGGTAAAGCGGCAAGCCGGGGCGCAGGCGGCCACGAGCGGAGATACACGGGACAAGCAGACTGAAGACGCCTCACGCGGGCTTCAGTCGCGGCGCGGGCATTAAAGCCACGGCCGAGCTGCGGTGATCGGGTGATCGGCCGGTCAGGCGCCCGGCCCGACAACCCGGTTATCCGCTTTAACGCCGGCAGCGTGGCTGGCGGACGGTTTGACATCGAGGCGCGATCAGCGAAGCGCCCGACATCGCAACGACAATTGCACTATGCGTGCGCCCTGCTGGCGCGCGCGACGGAGAAAAGTATGGCGGGTCATTCGAAATGGGCCAACATCAAGCATAAGAAAGCAGCGGCCGATGCCAAGCGCGGCAAGGTCTGGACGCGGCTCATCAAGGAAATCCAGGTAGCAGCGCGCCTCGGCGGTGGCGAGATCGACTCGAACCCGCGTCTGCGGCTCGCAGTCGACAAGGCGTACGACGCCAACATGCCGAAGGACAACATCAACCGCGCGATCCAGCGCGGTGTCGGCGGCGCGGACGGCGCGAACTACGAGGAAATCCGCTACGAAGGCTACGGCATCGGCGGCGCGGCGGTGATCGTCGACACGATGACCGACAACCGCACGCGCACGGTCGCGGAAGTGCGTCACGCGTTCTCGAAGAACGGCGGCAACATGGGCACGGACGGCTCGGTGTCGTTCATGTTCGATCACCTCGGCCAGTTCCTGTTCGCCCCCGGCACGGCCGAGGACACGCTGATGGAAGCCGCGCTCGAAGCCGGCGCCGACGACGTCGTCACGAACGAGGACGGCAGCATCGAAGTGCTGTGCCCGCCGAACGATTTTTCGAAGGTGAAGACGGCGCTCGAGGCGGCGGGCTTCAAGGCCGAACTGGCCGAAGTCACCATGAAGCCGCAAACGGAAGTCGAATTCACCGGCGACGACGCCGTGAAAATGCAGAAGCTGCTCGACGCGCTGGAAAATCTGGACGACGTGCAGGAAGTCTATACAAACGCATCGATCGCCGACGAATAAGCGCGTGCCGGCCACGCGTCGCGCGCAGCATCATGCAGGCGGCCCGTTACCGGCCGCCGCGCGCCGGCCGTTTCGTCGCACCATTCGTCGAACGATCCTTGAGTCGGGGCACACGTCGCCCACGCGCTTCGCCGCACGTTTTGTTGCGTCACACGTTTCGCCGCGCGCAGCGCCTTCGGGCGCGCGAAGGCTAAACGGACAGCCGGCACGCAGCCCGCTGTCGAGGGTTCATTGCACGGCTGGGCCTGTCGCCCGGCCGTTTATGGTTTTCAAGTCTCGGGGATTCACATGAAGTTACTCGTCGTCGGTTCCGGCGGTCGCGAACATGCGCTCGCATGGAAGCTCGCGCAATCGCCGCGGGTCCAGCTCGTCTACGTCGCGCCGGGCAACGGCGGCACCGCTCAGGACGAGCGGCTGCGCAACCTCGACATCACCGAGCCGGCCGCGCTCGCGGATTTCGTCGAGCAGGAGCAGATCGCCTTCACGCTGGTCGGGCCGGAAGCACCGCTCGCGGCCGGCATCGTCAACCTGTTCCGTGCGCGCGGCCTGAAGATTTTCGGGCCGACCAAGGAAGCCGCACAGCTCGAAAGCTCGAAGGACTTTGCAAAGGCGTTCATGAAGCGCCACGGCATTCCGACCGCCGAATATGAAACCTTCGCCGACGTCGCCGCCGCGCATGCCTACCTCGATGCGAAGGGC
Source organism: Paraburkholderia sp. Ac-20342 (assembly GCF_017104985.1). NCBI lineage: Bacteria > Pseudomonadati > Pseudomonadota > Betaproteobacteria > Burkholderiales > Burkholderiaceae > Paraburkholderia > Paraburkholderia sp. Ac-20342. Next base: position 83,644 of record NZ_JAAGPQ010000031.1, read on the forward strand.
GCGCCGATCGTCATCAAGGCCGATGGCCTCGCCGCCGGCAAGGGCGTGGTGGTCGCGATGACGCTCGAAGAGGCGCATACCGCGGTCGACATGATGCTGTCGGACAACAAGCTCGGCGATGCCGGCGCGCGCGTCGTGATCGAGGAATTCCTCGCCGGCGAGGAAGCGAGCTTCATCGTGATGGTGGACGGCAAGCACGTCCTGCCGCTCGCGTCGAGCCAGGACCACAAGCGTCTGCTCGACGGCGACCAGGGCCCGAACACGGGCGGCATGGGCGCCTACTCGCCCGCGCCGATCGTCACGCCGCAACTGCATGCGCGCGTGATGCGCGAAATCATTCTGCCGACCGTGCGCGGCATGGAGAAGGAAGGCATCCGCTACACCGGTTTCCTGTACGCGGGCCTGATGATCGACGCGCAAGGCAACCCGAAGACGCTCGAATTCAACTGCCGCATGGGCGACCCCGAAACGCAGCCGATCATGGCGCGTCTGAAGGGCGACTACTCGAAGGTGGTCGAACAGGCGATCGCCGGCACGCTCGATACGGTCGAGCTCGAATGGGACCGCCGCACCGCGCTCGGCGTCGTGCTCGCCGCGCACAACTATCCGGATACGCCCCGCAAAGGCGACCGCATCAACGGCATTCCCGCCGAAACCGCGGATTCGGTCACGTTCCACGCCGGCACCACGCTCGCCGACGGCAAGCTGACCACCTCGGGCGGCCGCGTGCTGTGCGTCGTCGGTCTCGCGGATTCGGTGCGCACCGCGCAGGCGGCCGCCTACGAAACGATCAACCAGATCGCCTTCGACGGCATGCAGTATCGCCGCGACATCGGCTATCGCGCGGTGAACCGCAAGCACGACGCGCGCGCCGACGGCAAGCCCGAAAGCCGCTAAGCGGCGTTTGCA